>CBDUEF010000407.1:0-2850 GCA_965366095.1 uncultured Cypionkella sp.
CTTTGCGCTGTCGGTCGAAAACAGCGAAGTCCTAGAGAAAGCGTGCGAAGGTGATTGGGTTGCGTCGGGCGCTGGCAGGTCGGGGATGCCTGAACCTTCCGGGTTGTAGACGGCCCATCGCTTTTGCTCGACCGCCGAAAGGTGGTTCGTTCTCGGCCCAAATCGGTCGTTGATATTGAGTGCAAGAGTAACAACCATCACACGAATGCAGACGGCCCTTTCTCATTCCTGCTTTAGTCGTGTTTGTTGTAACGCGCCCTTCGCAGATAGAAACATCATCGAGCGCGATCGCCGACGTGCGGACTCGCAATCAATATTGCCGTTGTTTCATCCGTCATGTTTAATCCTCTGCAAGCGATGGCAGGAGGGCTGAATGTCGCGGAAAACGTCTCACGCAGACGTGGTGTTGGAAACGGCGCAGTCTGCCTCTGCGGCCGCGCTGTCTCGGGTGGCGGCGAGTTGGCACCGCTCTGCGGTAAAACATGGTCTGAACCCCGATGAGCATCGCGGTCTGGAACCGATCGAACAGGGATCGTTGAATCATCGCCGCGTCGCGCTGGAAAAGCTATTGGCGGTCGCCACCCCCCGGCTCGATGCGTTGTTTGCTTTGGTCGGGCAGTCGGGTTGCGCAGTCTTTCTAACCGATTTGGATGGGGTGATCCTGGATCAGCGCCTGTCACTCGCAGATGCGGCGGCGTTTGAAGGCTGGGGTATGCGCGCCGGCGCCGACTGGAGCGAAGCGCGCGAAGGCACCAATGGCATCGGCACCTGTCTGACCGAACAACGTCGCGTGATCATTCACCAAAACGAACATTTCTACACCCGCAACATCGGTATGAGCTGTATTGATGCGCCGATCTATGGGGCCGATGGGCAGATTGTCGGAGCGCTTGATCTGTCCTCGGCGCGGGCGGATCAGACACAAACCTTCAACCGGTTGCTGGCGGCACAAGTGGCGCAGACCGCCCGTGCTATAGAAGCCGCAAATTTCCGTGCTGCCTATACCTCGGCCCGGATCATCGTGGCAGAAAGCGACGACGCCGAGGCCACGACCCTGCTTGCGATCGACGAAAACGATCTGGTCATCGGGGCCACGCGCGAAGCCCGGCGGGTCTTTGGCATGAATCGGAGCGGCGAGCTGATCGCCAAGCCCGCGTCGGATTTTCTGGGTCGTGAGGATGGGGCCACGGGCTTTGAGAAAGCCGAGAAGGCAGCGGTGATTCGTGCGCTTGCCCGTGCCGGAAACAACGTATCCGAGGCCGCCAGACAGCTTGGGATCGGCCGCGCGACGCTTTATCGCCGAATGAAGCGGCTCGGTCTGGACGAAAACTGACCGTATCTGTCTCAGCATTGATACACCTTTGATCCGAGCATCTGCCACCCCCTCACGACTCAACGCATATCACCTGCCACACTCTTTGCAGTCCGGGAGGAGCCGGATCTTCAGGGAGGAAACCCAATGAACGATATGACAAACACCGAGGCGGGCACCTATGCCTCACCCTTCAAGCTGCGGTATGACAACTTTATCGGAGGTAAATTCGTGCCGCCGGTGAATGGCAAGTATTTCGAAAACGTCACTCCGATCACCGGTGCCATGATCAATGAATGCGCGCGCTCTGATGCGGCCGATATCGAACTGGCACTGGATGCCGCTCATGCGGCCAAGGACGCTTGGGGCAAGACCTCGGCCACCGAACGCGCCAATGTCCTGCTGAAAATTGCTGACCGCATTGAGGCGAACCTTGAGCTATTGGCGCAGGCCGAAACCTGGGACAATGGCAAGCCCATCCGCGAGACCATGGCAGCCGATATCCCGCTGTCGGCAGATCACTTCCGCTATTTCGCCGGAGTGCTACGCGGCCAAGAAGGCCATATGAGCCAGATCGACAACGACACCGTCGCCTATCACTTCCAAGAGCCCTTGGGCGTGGTTGGCCAGATCATCCCCTGGAACTTCTCGATCCTGATGGCGGCATGGAAGCTGGCCCCGGCTCTGGCTGCGGGCAATTGCATCGTGATGAAACCGGCCGAGCAGACCCCAGCCGCGATCATGGTGCTGGCCGAGTTGATCAACGATCTGCTGCCCCCCGGCACCTTGAACATCGTCAACGGCTATGGCGCCGAGGTGGGTTCCGCGCTGGCAAGCTCACCGCGTATAGCCAAGATTGCCTTCACTGGATCGACGGTGACAGGCCGCAAGATCATGGAAGCGGCGACCAAGAACCTGATCCCCGTCACGCTGGAACTGGGCGGCAAATCGCCCAACATCTTTTTCTCCGACGTGATGGCCAAGGATGACGCCTTTCTGGACAAGGCCGTCGAAGGCTTCGTGCTTTTCGCCTTCAATCAGGGCGAGGTTTGCACCTGCCCCAGTCGTGCGCTGATCCAAGAAGACATCTACGAGGCGTTCATCGCCCGCTGCATCGAACGGGTAAAGGCGATCAAGCAGGGCGACCCGCGCGACATCAACACCATGGTCGGCGCGCAGGCCAGCAAAGCCCAGCAAGACAAGATCCTCAGCTATCTGACCATCGGCCGCGAAGAGGGTGCGCAGGTTCTGATCGGCGGCGATGCGGCGCGATTCAACGGTGAGCTGGCGGGTGGCAACTACATCCAGCCGACCATCCTCAAGGGCCACAACAAGATGCGGGTGTTTCAGGAAGAGATCTTTGGGCCGGTTGTCTCCGTGACCACCTTCAAGGACGAGGCCGAGGCGCTCGCGATCGCCAATGACACGATGTATGGTCTTGGGGCAGGCGTTTGGTCTCGCGACATGAACACCTGCTACCGTTTTGGCCGCGCGATTGAAGCGGGCCGAGTATGGGTGAATAACTATCACGCTTATCC
>CBDUEF010000408.1:0-2846 GCA_965366095.1 uncultured Cypionkella sp.
CATCAAAGCGTAGCTCCTAAAAAATTAACTTGGCAAGAAAACTCTCCGGAAAGGAATTTGCAGAGCGAGCTTGCTTCAGGCCTAATCCCAATCTTGAATGACACGGCGGCTTCGGGCTCTTTTCTGCCGTAAGCTGCGCCGTCCACAAAGGTCCCATCTGACCCGGAAGCGAAGATGAAGCCGTCGCGGGCGCAAGGCGCGGAAAACAGACGTTCATCCTGCAATACTTGCTAACCCGATCCGAACGAAGCGGTCGCTCAAACCATCTTGCGTATTGGCAGCATTCGGTGTGAGGAAAATATCTCGTCGCTGTTGTATGATGTTCGGAGCCATGACTAGCTTTAGCGAAAATTTGATAGACGATTGTTGCCAGTGGTTGCGGTAGCTGACCCCTAGGAATGCGTTGTCGACCTGCGCATGACGCGGGAGCAGGCCCACCGTGCCGCCATCCGTCCTCTGGCCGCCCGGACCATGTTTTGTCTCATTTTGACGGAAGTTTCGGAACTTGGGTTATCTGAGCATGGCGAAAATGCGATGACAGCCAAGACTCGAATGCCTGAATCACGTCTTGGCGAGGGTCATTTAGTCTATGAACCGCGTAGAATGTGAAGCCTTCCAAGGCCAAGGTCGATACCTTGACCAGCGTTCCATTGATGAGGTCGCGGGCGACGAGAACATCGCTGCAGATTGCAATCCCATAGCCTGCGACCGCCGCTTCGATGCCGTGCAGATCCTCACGAAAGCTGAGGGTTGCGTGTTTTTCAAGGTTCGGAACATCCATTCCCATGGCGCGGGTGACCCGGGCCCATTCGAACCACATTGGAGGATTGAGGAAATCGTCGCTCCATTGCCCGTCGATCAATGGAAAGCGCAGCAAATCTTGGGGAGAAAGGTCTATTGGGCCCGCCCCGACTAAGGCCGGACTTGCGACGAGGATATAGGCATCCTTGCCAATCGCGGAACACTTAACGCCCTTTGGCGGCTGGCGGGCATAGCGGATCGCAATGTCGACCGCACCGCCCGCAAGATCGAGCACCTCATCCGTTCCCATGATGTCCAAGCCAACGTTCGGATGAATAGCCAACCAAGACGGCATATTCGGCATGATCCAGCGCGCGGCAAAGGCATTTGTTGCCGTGACCCGTAGCCGCTTGCTGGCCAGATCTGTTGCCAGTGCGAGCCCTTCGGCAAACAGGTCCAATCCCTGACTGATCGCAGGCAACAGCCTCGCTCCGGCGACGGTCAGCGATAAAGGACGGGGGCGACGCTGAAACAAGGGCTTGCCACAATAGTCTTCCAGCAGACGGACCTGATGGCTGATTGCCGTCGGGGTCAGGGTCAGTTCCTTGGCCGCATCCTGAAAGCTGAGCAGGCGCGCCGCAGCCTCGAAAGCCCGCAATGCGGTTAACGGTGGAAGCGTGCGCACTGCCGAGATCCTTCTGGATGAATGAAATTCAGCCTAACATGAAAACATCGCTTTTGCATCACCGGCAATGCGGGTGCAAAGCTAGTGGCAATCCGGCTGTGGGACGGAGAACGATCATGGATGGCGCGGCCCAATACCTGTTGCCGGATGTGATGGACCGTATCCGAAGTCTTGCCCCACTTGTGATGCGCCATCGGTCCGAGTCAGACAGCCAGCGTCGGCTATCCCAGCCCGTGGTCGATGCGATGATTGACGCGGACTTGTTTCGCCTGTGGACGCCACGAGCGCTTGGCGGGGCCGAAATCAGCCCGCAGGATTTCGTTGAGGTGATTGAGGCCGCCTCTGCCATCGACGGCAGTTTTGGCTGGTGCCTGACCAATGCCAACACAATCGGCCGGATGGTCGCCTATCTGGCACCCGAGGTGGCGCGCCACTGGGTCTACGAGCCTGATTGCCAGATGGCTGGGTCGACGGCGGGTCTGGGCAAGGCTGTCCGTATCGCCGGCGGCTTTAAGGTCAGCGGGCGTTGGTCCTTTACCAGCGGCATTCTGACAGCGCGGCGGTTGATGGGCCTGTGCCAGATCGAAGGCGAGGGTGATCCGCCGAACCCTGTGTTGGTGTTCTGCCACTTTGCCGCGAGTGACGCGAAGATTATTGATACATGGCATGTCTCGGGCCTCAAAGGGACGGGAAGTCACGATTTTTCGGTTGGTGACCTTTTTGTGCCGCTGGAGCACACTCACGGCTTTGTAGACGCCGTCCCGCATCATGGCGGGGCGCTCTACAATTTTCCCATCGTCCCGATGCTGACCCTGAGCGTGGGGATCGTGCCTTTGGGTATCGCAAAGGCTGCAGTTGAGGCGTTCATAGAGGTGTCTGGCCGCACGACGGCGGGCACTTTCCAGCCGATGCGCGAGCGCGAGATGATCCAGACCGATCTTGCACGCGCCGAGGCGCTGCGCCGGTCGGGAAAGGCGCTGATCCTGTCAGCCCTGAACGACCTGCAACACGCTCTTGCCACCCAAGGCCCGGAATTGATCGAGGCGCGCGCCTTTTTTCGCGTGGCGTTGGCGCATTCCGCAGAATCCTCGCTTCGTGCCGTCGAGCTGTTGGCCGCCGCCGGGGCATCTGCGATTTCCGAAAACTGCCGGTTGGAGCGATGTCTGCGCGATATTCAGGCTGCCGTCAAACATGTCGCGATGTCGTCGCACAACTTTACCATCGGCGGGCAGGTGATGTTGGGTCTGGACATGACGGGAAAACGGTTCTGAACCAGTGGGGCCCAGATAGTAGGGCCTGATGCACAGCACCCAACGCTATCGATCATGAGAATTTGGAAGTGCGAGCCAAAGGGCGAACACCCGGTTCCGAGAAAATGAGGTTGACGAACTGGCCAAGACTGAACGTCCGTTTAGGGCCG
>CBDUEF010000409.1:0-2845 GCA_965366095.1 uncultured Cypionkella sp.
GTGGAGGAATAGACGAAATCAAGGAGCATCAGACGCTTGCGCACACCCGCAATATCGACCAATTCTAAAGCGATATCATAATATTGCCATCCCGACAGGCCCGAGCGCAGGCTATCCACCCGCACCGGGAAGGAAAACCGCATCTGAATACGGGCATCGAAAGAGCCAAGGTCGGCAAGGTAATCCTCAAGCGCGTTTTCGATCACACCAAAAGAAAAATCGCGTTCGGAATGGGCGTAGAATGAGCGCATGATCCGGCTCATGTTGATGCCTTTTTTCTCGGCCTCAAGGCTGACGGTGCCGGTGACTGAGGTTTCTAGGCTGATTTGGCCGTTGTCGCGGGTGCGGTAACGGATCGGCAGGCGGAAATTGGAAATTCCGACGTGCTGGATGGTTTGTTTTGCCCCCACAATCAGGCTGGCAGGGCCGTTTTGCAGATCGGGCAGCGTGTCTTTATAGGCGGGGGTGACAACGAAATCGGTCGGATAGTCGCGCGACAGCACAGGATAGCCCTGCCCCAACAGCAGGCCCGCCTCGGGCGACAGGGCCACGATCTCGGCATCGCTGGCGCGCTCGGCCCAAAGGCGCAGCGTGGCCAAGGCCGCCTCGGCCTCGGATTTACCCGGCTTTTGATCGCGTTCTGGCATATGGATATTCATGGCAGCGCCCTTCTTGTGGTGCAGCTTGGGATATAGGGCTTTGCGCGCCCTGCCCCAAGCCTAACACGACATATACGCGCGAAAGACGACCCCGGATTGCCGCAAGCGCGACATCACGCCGATTTTACCCGGCGCTTGCCGCAAGGGCGGCGGTTAATTCGGCCATCAGATCGCCCAGATCCTCTAGCCCGACCGACAGGCGCAGCAGGCCCGGCGTGATGCCGAGCAGGTCTTTTTGATCTTGCGGCAGGCGCTGGTGGGTGGTGGTGGCGGGATGGGTGATGATGGATTTCGCATCGCCCAGATTGTTGGAGATTTTGATGATCTCCAAGGCGTTGCAGAGCCTGAAGGCGGCGTCTTTGCCACCGCGCACCTCAAAGGTGACCAAAGTGCCGCCATCGCCCATCTGATCCATCGCCAGCGCATGTTGGGGGTGGCTGGCAAGACCGGGGTAAAGCACCTTTGACACCTGCGGGTTGGCCTCAAGCATGGTGGCAATGCGCAGCGCGCCTTCCGACATGGCGCGGCAACGCAGATCGAGCGTGGCCATGCCATTGAGCATGATCCAGGCGGTGAAGGGGCTCATCGCACCGCCGGTATGCTTCATATAGGGTTCGCAGGTTTTGCGGATAAACTCGCGGCTGCCACAGATCACGCCGCCAAGGGCGCGGCCCTGACCGTCGATGTGTTTGGTGGTGGAATAGACAACGACATCAGCGCCTTGGGCCACGGCATTGGAATAGACCGGGGTGGCGAAAACATTGTCAACGATCACCAATGCGCCGTTGGCATGGGCGATGTCCGAAACGCCTTTGATATCGACCAGCTCTAATGTGGGGTTCGACATGGATTCGAAAAACACCGCCTTGGTTTGGGGTGTGATGGCGGCGCGCCAAGCGTTCAGATCGGCGCCATCGACGTAGGTGACGTTGACGCCGTAGCGGGTCAGCACCTCTTCGAGGATATAAAGGCAAGAGCCGAACAGGGCGCGCGAGGACACCACATGATCGCCCGCGCGCAGGCATGAGGTGAGCGCGCCATTGACAGCGGCCATGCCCGAAGCGGTGGCAAAGGCGTCTTCGGTGCCCTCAAGCGCTGCGATACGCTCTTCGAACATGCGGGTGGTGGGATTGCCGTAGCGGGCGTAGATGAATTCGTCTTCGCCCGGTTTGATAAAGCGGGCCTCGGCGGATTCGGCGGTGGGGTAGACGAAGCCCTGGGTCAGAAAGATCGCCTCGGCCATCTCGCCATATTGGCTGCGGCGGCTGCCCTCATGCACCAGTTTCGTGCGCGTTTTCCAGTTGTTCGACATCGCCCTGCCCTTTGGCCAAAGAAAAACCCCGAAATCCAAGGGATTCGGGGGAATTATCGCCCTGACCCTTTTAGCGGTTTGTTTAACGTGGCCCGCAATCCGGTAACAATGCGCCACCGGGGCGGCATAGCGTGGCGAAAGCGGAACGTCAATCAGAGAGCAAGGGTCGTTACGCTGAAAGGCCCGGAGTGCCATATCCTTGCTGCACGGTGCGGATCAGGGCGGTGCGGATGACATTGGTAAACAGCGGCAACAGGCCGAAATACAAAAGCCAAGTGGTTTGCGAGGCGTTATGGACCAGCGTTTCATTGGCCAGCACCATCGAGAGGTGAAAAATCGCCATGACGCGGGTAAGGACCGCCTCGCAGCCGCGCATTTCGGGTTGGGGCCAGCGGGCGCGCACGATCGTATATTTGCCGTCGATCACGTCAAGGATGTAGAGGGCGGCGGCGAGCAGGAAATAGAGGCTGAGGAATTGCTGGCAACGCGAAGGATCGGCGGAGTAGATCAACAGCGCCAGCACGCCGGGGCCGCAGATCAGGATCAAAAGCGCGGTGGCGGGCCCCGAGAAATGCGCCCGGGTGCGCGCGATCATGATGTGCGATTTCATCGCAAGGCGCAGGCCGATGCCAAGGACAAAGGCCGCCATGAAGGCCCCCTCGGGATCATTCAGCCAGATCCGCAACAGCGGCCATGACAGGATGATCAGCAATCCCGGCACCAGAATCTCGATCGGAAAGGGCGTGGTGCGACGGAAGGATTGGACGAAAGCGGTCAGGGTGTCGAAGAGATCATCTAACATGGCGCATCCTTGGGTGATGCTGCCAAGCTGTCGCCACATTCGGGCCGGGGCGCGGCGGAATGGGGGCAGGAC
>CBDUEF010000410.1:0-2834 GCA_965366095.1 uncultured Cypionkella sp.
CCTTGGGGCCGAAGCCACGTCGACCCTACCGGGCTTTGCGACGCTGGCAATTCCGGTGCTGTCTGACCTACCTTTGGTGGGTAAACTGCTGTTTACACAAGATCCGCTGACATGGCTTATGTTTGCGACGGTTCTGGGCACTTGGTGGTTCATTTTCCGTACGCCGTATGGCCTGACATTGCGCGCCATTGGTGATTATCCGGCCGCTGCAGACAGTGCAGGGATTGATGTCAACAAGGTTCGCTTTCTGGCTGTTGTCGCCAGTTGCATGATCGCGGGTCTGGGCGGCTGCTATCTGGTGCTGTCGCAGGTCTTTGTGTTCACAGAGAATATGAGCGCGGGAAAAGGCTTTATCGCTTTGGCGGCGCTGATTCTAGGGCGGTGGAACCCGCTTGGCGCGTTGGCGGCCTGTCTGTTTTTCGGGCTGTCGGATGCGCTGCAATTGCGGCTGCAGTTTTCAAGCCCAGATGTGCCGTATCAGTTGTTTTCGATGGTACCTTATTTGGCATCATTTTTCGCCTTGGTCATGTTTGCGGGAAAAGTGAAGCCCCCGGCAGCGATCGGAATAAAATTTGTCAGAGGAGGCCGCTAACATGACCGAAAATCAACCTATGATTGCCAACCCGGTCCCTTGGCCCAATGGTGCGCGCTGCGCCGTTTGTCTTACCTTTGACATGGACAGCGACAGCCTGATCCATATTGACCATAAGACTGATGGATTCAGGCGCGCCTCTGCTATATCCATGCTACAGTATGGTCCGCATGTTGCCATTCCGCGTATTGTTGAAACATATCGACGCCTTGGCCTTAGTCAGACATTTTTCATTCCCGCGTGGTGCATGGAAACCTATCCGCAGGCTGTCGAGGCAATTCTTCGAGGCGGGCATGAGATTGGCCATCACGGTTATCTTCATGAAAACCCGGTGCAGCAAACCCGCGAAGAGCAAGCTTATTGGATGGACCGGGCCAGCGACGTGATTGTCAAGATGTGTGGGGCTAAGCCAAAGGGCTGGCGCGCGCCGCTTTACAACTTTTCGTCTGACAGTACCGATCTGCTGATCGAGCGAGGTTTCGAGTACGACGCCTCGCTTATGGGCGATGATATTCCTTATAAAATAAAGGGAAAAGGCGGAGATCTGATCGAATTGCCCACGCATTGGGGTGTGGACGACTGGCCGCAATATGTGCAGTCGATGGATCTAGATTATATGATGCCCATCCGTGCCCCCCGTGCTGGTTGGGAGACTTTCGCACAAGAATTCGAGACGGCTTACCGCTATGGCGGGCTTTGGATTCCGGTGTTGCACCCATTCGCCACAGGCCGCCTAGCAAGATGGGAGGTTGTTACCTCCTTTTTGCAGGATTTAGTGCAACGTGGCGATGTCTGGTTTGCACCAATGCATGAAATTGCAGCCCACGTCCGGCGTGTGACGGAAGATGGCACCCATACGCCCCGAACGGTTGAGATGCCTCAATACGCCGCCCCTGTTTTCCCCTCCCTCCAGAGTGAGTATTAAGCGATGTCCCAGCACGGCTATGAAACTGGACGATTGAACCTGCCTTTTGTCGGAATCTGCACTTTTGGCAAATATCCCTATATTCAGGATTGGGATGCCATTGCCGCCGATGTAGCGGTGCTTGGCGCGCCCTATGACTTTGGTAGTCAATGGCGGTCTGGCGCGCGCATGGGGCCAAGGTCTATCCGCGAGGCATCAACCTTGTTTTCCTTTGGCCATGCGGGCGCCTATGACCACGAAGACGACGTGACCTATCTTGACCCCGCAAAGGTCAGGATCGTCGACATTGGAGATGCGGATATTGTGCATACCGATACAATGCAAAGTCATGCGAACATTGAATTTGGCGTGCGCAAGATCCTGGCGGCGGGTGCGTTGCCCGTGGTGATGGGAGGTGATCATTCAATCAACATTCCTTGCATCAACGCTTTTGACGATCAGGGTCCAATCCATATTGTCCAGATTGATGCGCATCTGGATTTTGTGGATGAACGGCATGGGGTTCGCTTTGGCCATGGCAATCCGATGCGGAGGGCTGCGGAAAAGCCTTATGTAACCGGCCTGACCCAGATCGGGATCAGAAATGTCTCGTCGACCGCGAAAGACGGGTATCAAGCTGCGCGTGACATGGGATCTGACATCATCTCAGTGCGCCAGAGTCGCGCGCTGGGGGTCGAGGGCGTGCTGGCCCGAATCCCCTCCGATGTGCGGTATTATTTGACGGTTGATATCGACGCATTTGACCCATCTATCGCCCCGGGAACAGGTACGCCAAGCCACGGCGGTTTCACCTATTACGAGGTGCTGGAATTGATCGCCGGTCTTGTCCGCAAAGGCCCGATAGTGGGAATGGACCTGGTTGAGGTTGCCCCCGATTATGATCGAACGGGGTCAACTTCGATCCTTGCAGCACAACTGATGATGAATACGATTGGTCGCATCCTGCACCACCGAAAACCGGGGTAGCGAGTTTTGGTTTGGGTCTGATAGATTGGACGTGGTTCCGTCGCGAATTTTGTACAGCGTTAGCAGTGCGCTCGGCTTTGACCCGAAGAAGCCCAAAGAGCGTGTCTACAACGCGAGTGCGATAATCATGGATGGCAGGCACCGAGGTGCAAGTCGGACAGACGCGGCTCTATCAGGTGATCTCCTCGATTTGGCCGCAAAGGATTGCCCCTTGGATTTGTCCGACGACCAGTGTGCCCGAGCGCAGGGTGATGCCCTTGTCGGCCAGGTGCGCGTTCCCATCTGTTGGAACGCCTCGGTCAGCCCGTGGCATTCCAGCAGATGGCGGAAGTTCAGGATTGTTGTCTCATC
>CBDUEF010000411.1:0-2828 GCA_965366095.1 uncultured Cypionkella sp.
GTAAGCCGTGGGCGCAGTAAAACACACCGTCGCCTTATGGGTCTGGATCAATGCGATCATATTGCCCGGCGTCGCCTGCTCCAACAGCGCCGCCGCCGCACCAAAACGCAACGGAAACACCGCCAACCCGCCCAAGCCAAAGGTAAAGGCCAAAGGCGGCGAGCCCACGAACACATCCTCGGGCGTGACCTGCAACACCTCACGTGCATAACCATCCGCAATGATCAAAAGATCACGGTGAAAGGCCATCGCGCCCTTAGGCTCACCCGTCGTCCCAGATGTAAACCCGATCAAAGCCACATCATCGCGTCCGGTTTTCACTGCCGTAAAGCGCACCGATTTCGACAGCGCCGCCCGGTCCAGTTCCGCATCATGGTTCGCCGTGCCGTCAAACCCAATCACGGTTTTCAGATGCGCCGAATGCTTGGCGCAAGTGACCAATTCCTCCATCAACCGCGTATCACAAAGCGCCAAAGCAATCTCGGCCTTATCAACAATCTGCCCCAACTCGCCCGCGCGCAGCATCGGCATGGTGTTCACCACCACCGCCCCGGCCTTGGTCGCCGCCAACCAACAGGCCACCATCGCGGGATTATTGGCCGAACGGATCAGCACACGATTTCCGGGCTTTACACCGTAATCCTCAACCAAAGCATGCGCGATCCGGTTGGTCCAATCGCTGAGTTCCTTATAGGTCCGCAACCGCCCGTTGCCGATCAGCGCCGTATGATCGCCGAACCCTTTTTCAACCATCTTATCCGTCAGTTCCACGGCGGCGTTCAAGTAGTCAGGATAGTCAAACCCCGCCATCAAAAACGCTGGCTGCTGATCCTCGGGCGGCAGCCTGTCACGGGTGAATGTATCGCTATGCCCCGACGGTCCCAACATCACACACCCTCCGGAATAACAGCCGTCGCTTCGATCTCAACCTTGGCCCGATCCTCCACCAAAGCCACCACCTGAACCAGCGCCATCGCCGGGTAATTTGCCCCAAGAACCTCACGATACACTGCGCCCAGCCGTTTCAGATCGCCAAGATAATCCTGCTTGTTCGTCACATACCAGGTCAGCCGCACCAGATGCTCGGGCCCCGCCCCCGCACAGGCCAGCACCTCGACAATCGAGCGCAAAACCACCGCCACCTGATCGACAAAATCGTCGCTCTCAAACTGCTGATCCGCGTTCCAGCCGATCAGCCCGCCGGTAAACACCATCCGCCCCGTGGCCGCCACGCCATTGGCATAGCCCCGCGCCGCTTTCCAATGCTTGGGATGCAACACCTCATGGCTCATAGCCTGCCCTCCTGATAGCCAACCAACCGCGCCCGCATCTCGTCAGGCCAGGGCGCGGGCCGCATAGCTTCCACCCAAACCAGCGTGATCTTTGCCCGCATCCGCAATTCCCCTCCCATCTGTCCCTCGATGATCAAGGCAACCGAACTGCGGCCCAGCTTTTCAATCTCCAAGGAAAACAACACTTTGTCCCCCAGCCGTGACGGCGCCATAAACTCCGCCGCCAATGAGACCGTCGGCACCCCGCCGCCCTTCCCGCTATGCATCTGCGCAAAAGACCGCCCCACCACATCGGCAAAGAAATTCTCCACAACCGAATTGGTCATCTCGAAATAGCGCGGATAAAACACGATCCCCGCCGGGTCGCAGTGGTTGAATTCAATCTGGATTAGCCGCTGATACCGCATCAGTCGTTCGCGTCCGGCGGCAAGAAATCCACCTCATGGGCGGCGGAAACCTTCACAACCGCCTCGACGTCGGTCATATTGTGCAGCGCCGCGAACAGATCAGGCAGCCTTCCTGCTGGGGAAACCCAGAACAACGCCCGCGCCGGCTTGTCCGATTTATTGAAATAGCCATGCGGCACTCCGCGCGGCATCCGCACAAGATCGCCCGCCTTGGCCACGCTCCACACCCCGTCCAGCTTCACTTCCAACTGGCCCTCTTGCACAAGGATAAACTCATCTTGTGTCGGGTGGACATGCACAGGCACGAACTGCCCCGCAGCGCTGTTCGCTTCAAAGGAAAAGCTGCTGTCACAGCGTGATTTCGGGAAATAGCGCTGCCCCAGAATGTTCCACTCCACCCCGTCAAAACCTTCGCCGTCCCGGGTGATCCCGCCGCTCAATGTTGCTGTCATCTCATGTCTCCTTTGCCAGAATTAAGTTAAAATTGCCCGTGCAATGATTACTCTTTGCACATCCGACGCGCCCTCATAAATTCGCAACGCCCTGATTTCACGATACAAAGCCTCCACGGCAAAACCATGCCGCACACCATCGCCGCCATGCAACTGCACCGCCATATCAATGATCTTCTGAGCCGCCTCGGTGGCATATAGCTTTGCCATCGCCGCCTCACGCGACACCCGCGCTGCCCCCTGATCCTTGACCCAAGCCGCGCGGTAAATCAGCAAGGCCGCAGCATCAATCTGCAGCGCCATATCGGCCAGATGCCCCTGCACCATCTGCAACTCGGCCAGCGCCGCCCCTTGAATCCGCCGCGCCTTCACCCGCGCCAATGCCTCATCCAAGGCCCTGCGCGCAAAGCCCAAAGCCGCCGCGCCAACGGTGGATCGAAACACATCCAAAACCGACATCGCGATCTTGAACCCCTCCCCCGGTTTGCCGATCAGCGCCCCCTCGGGCAGATGCACATCCGTCATCCGCAACCGCGCCAAGGGGTGCGGTGCGATCACCTCAATCCGCTCCACCACCTCCAACCCGGCACTCGCCGCAGGCATCAAGAACGCCGACAACCCCTTGGCCCCAGGCGCCTCGCCAGTCCGCGCGAACACCACATAGACATCGGCAATCC
>CBDUEF010000412.1:0-2828 GCA_965366095.1 uncultured Cypionkella sp.
TCTCTTTCGAGCAATGTTTGCTATGAAGGAGATATGGAATGGCAAAACGATACACAGACGAGTTTCGGCGTGATGCAGTGCGGATGGCGACGACCAGAGGCTTGACGCGCCCACAGCTTTCGGCGGATTTGGGGGTTGGCGTCTCGACGCTGAACAAGTGGGTTCAGCAACATCAGCACGATGACCTGATGTCGGGGCCGCATGAGGATGTTGAGAAGGAAAACACGCGCCTTCGCAAAGAAGTCCGGCTGTTACGCGAGGAGAGGGAAGTGCTAAAAAGGCGGCAATCTTCTTTGCAGGCCAAAGTCGGTGAGGTTCGCCTTCATCGACGCCTGGAAAGAAGCTTGGCCCGTAGAATTCCTCTGCCGTATTATGCAGGTCACGTCTCGTAGGTTTCGTGCGTGGCGGATACGCCCAATGAGCCAACGGCAGCGAGATGATATGGTCCTTCTCGCCCACATCCGTGAGCAGCATCGGCTCAGCCTGCAAAGCTACGGGCGGCCACGGATGACCGAAGAGTTGCAGGAGTTGGGGCTGAACGTCGGTCACGGGCGTGTGGGCCGTTTGATGCGCGAGAACGGCATCAAGGTCATCAGGACCCAAAATACAAGGCCACAACAGATAGCGACCACACGTTCAACATCGCGCCCAACCTGCGGGACCAGGACTTCACTGCAGATGGCCCGAACCAGAAGTGGGCCGGTGATATAAGCTACATCTGGACCAGCGAAGGCTGGCTATATCTGGCTGTCATCCTCGACCTCTACTCTCGCCGCGTTATCGGCTGGGCTGTCAGCAATCGCATGAAACGGGGCCTGGCGATCCGGGCGTTGGACATGGCTGTGGCGCTACGGCGACCGCCCGAAGGCTGCATTCACCATACGGATCGCGGGTCGCAATACTGTTGCAACGAGTATCAACGACGCCTGTCAAAGCATGGCTTCAAGGTCTCGATGAGCGGCAAGGGTAATTGTTACGACAATTCGATGGTTGAGACGTTCTTCAAATCCATCAAGGCAGAGCTGATCTGGCGCAATAGTTGGGACACACGGTAATCCCCCCCGAAAGTAAGGGGCTGCGGACGTAGAATTTTCTCGGCAAGATGCATGAGGAGATTCAGATGAAGATGACAAGATACAGCGAACCCCAGATCCTTGCGATCCTGCGTCAAGCCGAAGGCGGTGTGCCGGTGGCTGAGCTTTGCCGTGAACATGGCATGAGCAATGCGTCGTTCTACAAATGGCGGGCGAAGTATGGCGGCATGGATGCGTCCATGGTGAGCCAGATGAAGGCGATGGAAGATGAGAACCGTCGGCTGAAGCGGATGTATGCCGATTTGAGCATGCAGAACGATTTGCTCAAGGAAGCCCTGGGAAAAAAGTAGTTTGGCCATCTCGTCGCTGCGAGATGGCCAAAACGGCGGTGGAACGACGCGGGGTCAGCATCGCGCTGGCGTGCCGGGCCTTTGGCGTCAGCGAGACCTGCTATCGCTATGGCCCGAAGCTGCGCGCCGAGAACGAGGAGATCGCCGATCTGCTGACGGGGCTGACGGATGCGCGCAAGACCTGGGGTTTTGGCCTGTGTTTTCTGCATTTGCGCAACGTGAAAGGGCATCCATGGAACCACAAGCGGGTCTATCGGATCTACTGTGAGCTGGAGCTGAACCTGCGCATCAAGCCCCGCAAGCGGTTGAAACGGGATAAACCCGATGCGCTGGCGGTGCCAGATGCGCCGAACGTCACCTGGTCGATGGATTTCATGGCGGATCGGCTGGGTGATGGTCGTGCCTTTCGGCTATTGAACGTCTTGGATGATTTCAACCGTGAGGGCCTCGGCATCGAGGTCGACTTTTCCTTGCCAGCCGAGCGTGTGATCCGAAGCCTTGATCGGATCATCGAATGGCGAGGAAAACCCGGGACCATTCGGGTCGACAATGGCCCCGAATACATCAGTGAAAAGCTGATGAAATGGGCTTCGAGTCATGGGGTTACCATCCAGCATATCCAACCCGGCCAGCCGCAACAGAACGCCTACATCGAGCGCTACAACCGCACCGTCAGGCATGAGTGGCTCGACCAATACATCATCGAAAGCATCGAGGAGGCTCAGGATCACGCCACACAATGGCTCTGGACTTACAACAACGACCGCCCGAACATGGGCATCGGCGGCATCACACCCGCCGAGAAACTGAAAATGGCCGCGTAAGTTCTACGAATGCACCCCGTTAAAAATGGGGGGATTACCACCGCGTCTTGTCGCGTTTGAGCCCCGGCACGCCCTCATCGAGATACCGCGCCTGTCAGCGCCAGACCGTCGGCTTCGACATGCCCGTCCGCCGCATGATCTCGACGGTCCCCTCGCCGCCCGCCGTCGCGAGCACGATATCGGCCCGCCAAGCAAGCTTGCGTGCCGTGTTGCGGTTGGTCAGCAGAGGTTGAAGCTCAGCACGGTCGGCGGGGCCAACGTAAAGGCAGATGTCAGAGCGTCTCATCCGCCGATCATGCCATGGACGAGAAGAATTGGGAATTCTATGTCAGGCGTAGAACACTAGCTGTCCCATCCCGGACGTTTGCATTGACGAACGCCGTCTGCCACTCTTCATCGCGCGGGCTACGCTGCGCGATCTGATCGCGGGGCTGAAAGCGCGCGCAACGGGTGGTGTGGAACCATGATGTTATCTTTGCACAAGAACGCGACGACGACCCCTGCGATCCGGGCCAAGATTGCGGCCAGCGAAGAGCCCGCTTCGGTGCTTGCAGGGCGCTACGGTGTGACGCTCGACACCATTTACCGCTGGCGGCGGCGGACCAGCTTTGAGGACCGCT
>CBDUEF010000413.1:0-2811 GCA_965366095.1 uncultured Cypionkella sp.
GACGAAATCAGCCTGCATCGCCTCGGCCATGTCAACCTGGCGCGCGGGAAGGCCCGCATCGGTGAGGGGCGAGCGATTGTAGAACACCACCTCCATGCCAAAGCCGTGGTGGCAGCGGTTAGCGATGGCCTTGCCGATGCGGCCCATGCCGAGGATGGCGACGCGTTTGCCGGTGACATGGGTTCCCAGCATCTGGATCGGGTGCCAGCCTTGCCAGTTTCCGGCCCTGAGCATTCGTTCGCCTTCACCAGCGCGCCGCGCCGTCATCAAGATCAGCGTCATCGCCACATCGGCGGTGGCATCGGTGACAGCGCCGGGGGTGTTGGTGACGGCGATGCCTTTGGCGCGGGCGGCGTCAGTGTCGATATGGTTATAGCCGACGCCGAAATTGGCGAGGATTTTCGCGCGGGGGTTGGGGACATCGGCAAAAACCTCGGCCCGGAAGAGATCGCCCAAGGTGGGCAGGACGGCATCATAATTGCGGAGGGCTTCGCGGAGTTCGCTGGCCGTGAGCGGCGTGGTTTCGGCGCGCGCGGTCACGTCAAATTCGGCGCTTGCGGCCTGCATCACGGTTTCGGGCAGCGGGCGGGTGATCAAGAGTTTCATCAAAACAGCTTTCCTCCAAGGGGCACGGCATGGCCGGGGCCGATCAGCACGACCTCGCCAGTTTCATCGGGAACGCCAAGCACCAGCACTTCGGACAGCACCTTGCCAATCTGGCGCGGGGGGAAGTTCACGACGGCAAGGACTTGGCGACCGACCAATCCTTCGGGGGTATAATGTTTGGTGATCTGCGCGGAAGAGCGCTTTTCGCCAATTTCGCCGCCAAAATCGACCCAGAGTTTGATCGCGGGCTTGCGGGCCTCGGGGAAGGGTTCGGCGCGGGTGATGGTTCCGACGCGGATATCGACCTGTTCGAAATCAGCATAGGTGATCATTTGCCAAGCTCCCTGCCCCGGTCGGCGGCGGCTTTGACGGCCTTGGTCAGCAAGGGAGGGAAGCCGGACTCAGGGTTCATCAGCACGGCGAGGGCGGCGGCGGTGGTGCCGCCCGGCGAGGTGACGTTGATGCGCAATTGGGCGGCGGTATCAGAGGATTGGAACGCGAGTTCGCCTGCGCCGCAAACGGTGGCACGGGCGAGTTTCATCGCGGTTTCAGGAGACAGGCCCTGGGCCTCGCCCGCCTGCGCCATGGCTTCGATCAGATGAAAAACATAGGCCGGGCCAGAGCCCGAGACGCCGGTGACGGCATCAATCTGATGCTCGCCGTCAAGATCGACCACTTCACCCACGGCGCGCATCAGATCGCGCGCGAGCGCCAGACCATCGTCGCCGGCGAAGGCGTTGGCGCAGATGCCGGTGATGCCGCGCCCGACCATGGCCGGGGTGTTGGGCATGGTGCGCACGATGGGGGTTTTATCGCCCAGCACCGCCTCGAACGAGGCAATCGAGGTTCCGGCGGCGATGGAAACGAACAGGGTGGTGCCATTGCCGAGCGCCTGAAGTGATGGCAGGGCCGCCCCCATCATCTGCGGTTTGACCGCCAGCAGGGCGACGGCGGGCGCGGGTGGGATGCCCTTGTTCAGATGCACGCCGGTTTCGCGCAGCCAATCCGTGGGGTTTGGTTCGATCACCCAGACCGAGGCGGGCGGCACCCCGGCTTTCAGCCACCCCGCCAGCAGGGCCGAACCCATTTTCCCACAGCCCAAAAGCACAAGCCCGTCGCGGGCAACCACATCCAGTGTCATCACATTCTCCCGATTTCGGGGAAGGTTATGCGCGACCGTAGGCCTCTGCAATGGCAACCTTCATCGCCTCGGCAGGGGATTTATTGGCCCATGAGACCAGTTGGAAGGCCGGATAAAACCGTTCGCAGGCAAGGATTGCCGAAGAAACCAGCTTGTCGATCTGTTCCGCGCCAACCATTTGCCCCCCGGCAAGGCACAGGCCATAGCGCCAGACCATCAGCTTTTGCTCCGTCCAATAGGTGAAAGCGCCGGTCCAGACCATATCGTTGCAGCGGTTAAGCAGATCATAAAGCGCGGGCATCGCCTCTACGGGCGGTTCCATCTCAAACGTGCAGATCAGGCGCAGGGTTTCGTCTTGCGCCGACCAAGCCAGCGTTAACGCATAGGTGCGCCACTGGCCCTCAACCGCCATGGCAATCTGATCATCGGTGACGCGGTCGAACTCCCAGGCGTGATGAGCGGCAAGGGTTTCGACGATGTCGATCGGATGAAGATCATCCGACGCGAACAAATCTTCGGCAAGTGACATGGCCCGGCCTCATTATCAGGCTTAACGGGGAAAGATTTCCACAATAAGCTGGGTGTCCGGCGAATTACAGTGTTTACCGGTTGCGCTCTTACTAGATATGGTGTGCCCAAAGCGAAACCCTGTAAAGTGATTTCTGTTCAAATCTTCTGTGGACAAGTGCGGCGTGACAGCAGAGTTGGCATAAAATGACACCAGAGTTGCCAGCCGCGCGATTTTTGGGATTTTCGTTCAATCCGTCTTAACTCACCCCTTCTGCCTGGCCAGTTCAATGCCGCATCAAACGGAGGCTTCACTTTGGCCTTTGCGCTCGGGCCGCCGCAGGTTGGGGACTATGCATCGCGACCTGTCTGCGCAATGTTTGGCCAATCAGTCCCAATCGCCGCCTGAGCGCGCGCCGCTGACGATGAGTCTGAGAGCTATGACGTGACCTTAAATCCAGCGGGAAACCCCTGATTTTCAACGCGGGTGCGGTCGTAGAACTTAAGTGGTCATTTTCAGTTTTTGTGCGGGTGTGATGGCGCCTAGGCCCGGTTGC
>CBDUEF010000414.1:0-2809 GCA_965366095.1 uncultured Cypionkella sp.
CAGAATCTCGCCCTCGCCATTTAAGGGGGGTGGGTGAATAGCACGTAGTTAAGTGCAAGTTCTGCCGCCATCCCTGTTGGAATACAGAGGCGGCCTGCTCTGTCCAGCGACAATTAGAATTCCCCTCGACGACAATTAGAAAGACCCACGCGGGAGTGCTTGGAATGGAGGGCTTCTGGGTGGGTGCTGGACCCCTCTTTCCGCAGCCGGGTTGGTGGAGGGAGTGCCCGAGGCCGGCGTAGCCGGACGAGGGCACGACCGGAACCAACCCGGCTGCGGCGGCCTCGCTCGGGGGGGGCTAGCCGGTGGCCTGTTGCTTCACGTTTTCGCCAGCTTTCCTGGCTCGCTGGCTCACTCCATCGAACTCCAGAATGATCGAGTGGTGCACCAACCGGTCGATGGCGGCCATGGTCGTCAGCGGGTCCTTGAAAATCTGGTCCCACTGGCTGAACACCAGGTTCGAACTGATCAGGATGCTCCGCCGCTCGTAACGCTCTGCCAACAACGTGAAGAGCACTTCCATTTCCTCACGGCTTTGCTGGACGTAGCCGATGTCGACGAGGATGAGCACGTCGAATCGGTCGAGCTTCTTGAGCTCCGTTTCGAGCCGGAGGTCGCGCTTGGCGGCCAGCAACTGCCCGACGAGCTTGAACGCCGGACGGAACAGCACCCGCTTGGAGTGCCGCAGGATGAGCTCCCGGCCCAGTGCTGCGAGGAAATGCGTCTTGCCGCGCCCCGGCAATCCGAAGGCGAGCACGTTGATCGAGCGGTCGACGAAGCCGCCATCGATCAGCGCTGAAAGCTGTTTGCGTACCTTGGCGGGCAGCATCGACTCATCGAGCGTGCTGAGCGTTTTGGCCTCCGGCAATCCGGACTCCGCCAACAAGCGCACCGTGCGCTTCTGCCCGCGCTCGACCGCCTCGCTCTCGCACAGCTGGCGCATCACCTCGCGATGGCTCCAGCCTTCTTTCTCCGCGCGCTGCATCACCTCTTCGTATTGCCCCGCCATGGTGGCCAGGCAAAACGACTTCAGCAGCAGCACGGTCGGATCGGTTGACGCGCTCATATCGCCACCTCCCCGCCACCCAGCAGCGCGTCGTAGTCTGACAGGCAAACCACCAAGGGTTTGCGCTCACGCCACTCCCGTTGCTGGTCCCTCCAGGTATCGAGCAGGTCACGCACCTCCTGCGCCGTGATCACCGGTTTCATCGCTGCGAACAAATGTTCGAGCGCGTTTTCCACCGCGCTCTGGCCTTCATCCGCCGCCACTTTCAGGATCTCCAGATAACGCCGGTCCGCATCGCTGCTCGTGCGTGTTAGATGATCGTAAGCCGCCCGATAGACCGGCGCAGGGAACAGCTCCTCGCGCCAGCGGTAGCCGGCAAACGCCCCTGGCTTGCGCAGTAAATGGTCGATCACATGTCGGAAATCGATCACCGCCCCGCGATCACCTCGATGCAAGGGCAGCTGCACCAGCTCCCGCGGCCCATCCAGCAGCGCGATCCGGTTTTCGTAAATCCGTGCGATCAACTTCACGCCGATCAGACGGCTCGGCACCGAATACCTCTGCTTGCGCACGCGGATCGTGCTGTTGTTGCCCACCGTCACCATCAGCTCCCGGTAGTCCGCCAGCTCGCCGGGCGGTCGTTCGGCCATCGCCGAAAGCTCTTCTGTCAGCCGCTGTGCGCGCAATTGGTTGGCCTGCTCCAACACCTTCGCCAGGAAGCCGTCATACTCCTCCTCGCTGGAAAAATCCCGGCTGCCGCGCAGCAGCAAATGCTGGCGGATGCGACGCTTCAAATGCCCGTTGCTGCTCTCGCACGAACCATTTTCCTGCGGTCGCCCCACGTTGATCGTGCGCGGCGTCAGGCCGTAATGCGCGCAAATCCCGAGATACTCCTCATTGAAACCCCGCGCCGCAGCACCTCGTTTCAACTGGTGGGTCGCCGTCGATGAATGGTCTGTTAGAATCTCCAGCGGCACCCGGCCCAACCGTTCCAGCGTCGCCTTCAAGCCGCCCCGCAGCGACAGCGCCGACTCGCTGTGCGCCCGCACCGCCCACTCCCAATTCGAATACGGCAGCACCGCGTGGAAGAGTTTATGCGCGTAAACCTTGCCCTCGATTGTGATCCCGAGGCCGTTCATATCCGTCCAATCCACCGCCAGAGTTTTGCCCGGCGGGTGATCCTGGGTGAAGAACACCTCCTTCTCCGGCCCCTCCGCCAAGCGCCAGCTCCTCACCCGACGCTGGAAAGTCCGCAACAATCCCGGCTTTTTATCTCCGTCGGCGCCCTCCGTCAGGTGCTCGAAAAGCGCCTTGGCCTCCAGTTCCGGAGCCTCGCGCAACATCGTGAGAGCCAGCGGCCAGATCCCCTCCACGGGGTCCTCGCGCGTCCTCCAGGTGTGCGGCGTCCGCTGCTGCTCCATCGCGTTGTCCTGGCGTAAATACTTCGCCGCCGTCTTGCGGGACATCCCCGCCTTCATTGCACACATGCTGATTGTTCTTCCTCGATTGCGCTCGCTGACGAGCTTGGTGAGCTGGGTTCTAGAGACCACAACCTCAGAGCAGCACCCGCCCCTCCAACCGATGTCAAACAGCACGCCGTCCACCCCGGAAAACCACCCGCTTCAGTGGGTAGTTTTAATTGTCGTCACCGGGCACTTTTAATTGTCGTTGCACAGTGCCTGGATCAAGGGTGAGCCGGTGAAGGAATTCGAACCCGACAAGGTCTATCTGATCGAGTGCTGGGCCACCTGGTGCGGTCCCTGCAAAAAGTCCGTGCCGCTGATCAACGGCCTGAACCTGAAG
>CBDUEF010000415.1:0-2804 GCA_965366095.1 uncultured Cypionkella sp.
ACAATGGTGATCCGCTCGCCGGATTTGGCCAAAGCCGCCTGCATCATCTGGCCGATGAGTTGCATGGCGAAATCCTTGAAGGCCAGCGTGGGCCCGTGGAACAGTTCCAACAGGAAATGATTTGCCCCAAGCTGCACCAGTGGCGCGCGGGCGGCATGACCAAAACCGGCATAGGCGTTTTTCAGCAGGGCTTTGAATTCGGCATCTGTGAACGTATCGCCCAGAAACGGGCGCATGACGCGAAAGGCGATCTCTTCATAGGACAGGCCCGCCATGGCGGCGATCTCGGCAGGGCTTAGCTGCGGCACGGTTTCAGGCACATAAAGCCCACCGTCGCGGGCAAGGCCCGTCATCATTGCCTCGCCAAAGTTCAAGATCGGGGCCTGTCCCCGTGTGGAAATATAGCGCATTTGTCGCCCCTATACGGTGGTCTTGCGGTTTCGCCAGATCAAGGCCGCGCTCATGGCCGCCCAGACCGCCGCCAGCAAGAACCAGGTGATGGCATATCCCCAATGATCATTGGGGATATTGGAAGTATCGACCGGCATCGCCACAATCCCGTCACCCGTAGGGGCGCGTGCGACAATCAAGATCGGCTCGGCCTTCAGTTTTGCCGCCATCCCCGGCACATCGCGGGCAAACCACAGGCCGGTCTTTGCATCCGGCACCGGGGTAAAGCTGTTGGCATCCTTGGGCCATTGCAGATTTCCCACCACTTGCGCCTGCGCCACCTTGATCAGCGTCGGGCGCTTGGCCCCATCCAGAACAAAGCCGCGATCCACCAAAAGCCTGCGGCCTTCGGTCTCGAAAACTTCGATGAAGCGTTTGCCGGGGCCGACGTCCTCTTGACTGGCCAGCACCTGAATCACCTCGCCGGTAAAGCGGCCATAAGCGGTAACGGGCAGGTAATTATCGACTGTGGGATCTGGAATGGCGGGAACCGGCACCGGAGCGGCGCCGATGCGCGCGCTGATATCGGCCAGATAGTCGGCCTTCCACTGCATCCTTTGCACCTGCCAGCCGCCCAAAGCACAAAGCACCGCCACTCCGACGACGCCAAGCAGCAAGGGGAAGATCAAACGGCGCATGGCGCGGGCTCCAAACGACAGGCGCGGGCCGATGGGGCCCGCGCAATTGGCCGAAAAGGCGAAGGGATCAGTGACCGCCCCAGATGTAGACAGCGGCAAAGAGGAACAGCCAGACCACATCCACAAAGTGCCAATACCAAGCAGCAGCCTCAAATCCGACGTGCTGCTCGGGGGTGAAATGGCCCTTGTAGGTGCGGATCAGGCAGACGGTCAGAAAGATCGTGCCGATGATCACGTGAAAGCCGTGAAAGCCGGTGGCCATGAAGAAAGTGGCGCCGTAGATGTTGCCAGCAAAGCCAAAGGCGGCATGGCTGTATTCATAGGCCTGAAACACCGTGAACAAAGCCCCCAGCACGATGGCAAGGGTCAGCCCGGTTTTCATATCGCGGCGGTTGTTGTTGTCATGCACCAGCGCGTGGTGTGCCCAAGTTGCGGCACAGCCCGAGCACAGCAAGATCAGCGTGTTGATCAGCGGCAGGTGCCAAGGATCAAAGGTGGTGATGCCTTCGGGTGGCCAGATCCCATCCTTGAGCGGCGACAGCGGGCCCATCGGATACATGGCATTCTTGAAAAACGCCCAGAACCAGGCGGCAAAGAACATCACTTCGGACATGATGAACATGATCACGCCGTAGCGCAGGCCGATGCGAACCACCGGGGTGTGATCGCCGGTCTGGCCCTCATGGACCACCTCGGACCACCAGCCGAACATGGTGTAAAGCACCACGGCAAGGCCAATCAGCCCCAGCCAGGGGCCAGAGCCGTGCATCCAGAGCACCGCGCCAAACAGCATGGTAAACGCCCCGCCAGCGCCCATCAGGGGCCAGATCGACGGCGGCAGAATATGGTAATCGTGGTTCTTGGCGTGGGCCATGGTGGGGTTCCCTCGTTTTTTCTTTTGTCAGTTTATCGGTTTGACCGGGGCCGGGGCAAGTGCCGCCTGCGTCTCGGGCAAGGGTTGTTGGTAGAAAGTATAAGACAGTGTGATTTCTTTCACATCATCGGCCTCGGAATCATCGGCGATCGCGGGGTCGACATAGAATGACACCGGCATGATCGCGCGCTCATGCGGCTGCAACACCTGTTCGGTAAAACAAAAACACTCGATCTTGGTGAAATAGCCACCCGCCTGATCGGGGGTGACATTATAGCTGGCCTGCCCGGCAATGGCGCGGTCGGTGGGGTTATAGGCCTCGAAAAAGGCAAGCCCGGTTTCGCCGACCTTCACCGTCATGGTGCGCTGTTGGGGCTTGAACTCCCAAGGCATTCCGGCATCCAGAGAGGCATCAAAGCGGATGGTCATCTCGCGGTCAAGGATCACATCCGAGCCCGAGGTTGCCGTGGAGGTGGTGCCTGCAAAGCCGGTTACCTTGCAAAACCAGTTGTAAAACGGCACCGCAGCAAAGCTGAGGCTTACCATCAGCGCCCAGATTGCCACCAGACCGGCGGCGGTTTTGCCGCGCTTGCTGATCATGGCTTTACCGAAACGGCCGGGACGTCACCCGCATGCATCCGATCCCCGCGCGTGACCTTGACCACGGTCAGTGCAAAGACCAGTGCCACAAAAGCCGCCAACACAAGGCCAAGGCCCAGATTGCGCGAAAAGCGGCGGCGGTGAATTTCATGTTCGGGGGGAAAAACCATCACCAGCCCCCCAAGCCATAGGCACGCAGCGCCAGCTCTGCCAGCAGCGCTCCGAAATGCAAAAACAGATAG
>CBDUEF010000416.1:0-2804 GCA_965366095.1 uncultured Cypionkella sp.
TCGGGGGCTCATTTTGGTGTCTTTTTAAAACAGCCCAGATCCCGCCAGAAACGTTCTTTTTTTGCTGGGCCCATCTTACGCGAACCCCGTCCGCCGATTGGCCAGTTATGCTGTGCGCAATGGCAAGAGCAAGATCATGATCGTGCATGACCGCAACACCGCCGGCAATCTGGGCCGCGCCGCGATAGAGCGCGGCGTTGCCACTGCCGGGGGCTCGGTTGTCGCCATCGAAAGCTATGAATTCTCGCAAAACGGCGTCACCCAGGCCGCACCAGCCATTGCGGCACGGGCGCGCAGCACCGGCGCAAATGCGGTGTTCCTGACGGCCGATACCGCAGGCGCGCTGCCCCTTGTCAGCCAGTTGCTCGCCGATAACGGCCTGACCCCTGCCGCCGCGCAGTTCATCGGCCTCACCCGCTGGGATATCCCCGCCGCCACCCTGGCGCTTCCGGGCGTTCAGGGAGGCTGGTTCGCTCTGCCCGATCCGTCGCTTTTCGCGCAATACCAATCGCGCTATCAGGCCGCTTTCGGCGAGGCGCCGCATCCGATCTCGGGCCTCGCCTATGATGGCATCGCCGCCATCGGCGCTCTGGCCAAACGCTCCAGCACCGGGGCAATCACCAAATCTGATCTGACCCAGGGCGCGGGTTTTGTCGGGGTGAATGGCATCTTCCGCCTGAATGTCGATGGCACCAATGATCGCGGCCTTGCCATCGCGCAAATCCGCAACAACCAGATGGTGATCATCGACGGCGCACCGCGCAGCTTTGGGGGCGCGGGCTACTAACATGCCTACCCCTATGCCCTTGGTGCCGGAACCAACCCTGTTGCTTCCGGCAGCCGAGATCATCGACGGCCCCGCCCTTCTTGCCGCCATCGCCGCCGAAATTCCGAATGCCGCCGATCCGCGCGCCGCCCGCGCGGTGGCGGTGCGCCATATGGCCGAGGCGCGCAGCCGCGCCACGCAGGCGCTGGCCGTCACCTTCACCGCCCATCCGCATGAAGCTCGTGCCCTCATCCGCGCCAATTCCTACCTGACGGATGTTCTGGTCACCACGGCGCTTACGGTCGCCACCACCTGCCTGCACCCGCGCCCAAATCCCACCACCTCCGAACATATCGCGGTGCTTGCCGTCGGTGGTTATGGCCGCGCCGAAATGGCGCCTTTCTCGGACGTCGATCTCTTGTTCCTCACCCCCTATAAAACCACCGCCTGGACCGAAAGTGTCATCGAATCAATGCTTTACATGCTGTGGGATCTGAAATTGAAGGTCGGCCACGCCACGCGCACCATCAAGGATTGCATCCGTCTGGGGCGTGAGGATTTCACCATCCGCACAGCTTTGGTCGAACACCGCTTCATCACCGGCCATGCACCGCTTGCCGCCGATCTGAAAACCCACCTCTGGACCGATCTTTTCCACAACACCGGCCCCGAATTCATCGAGGCCAAACTGGCCGAACGCGCCTTGCGTCACAAACGCCAGGGCGGTCAGCGCTATGTGCTGGAACCCAACGTGAAAGAGGCCAAGGGCGGCTTGCGCGATCTGCAAACCCTCTACTGGATTGGCAAATACCTGCACCGCGTCGCCTCTGGCTCGGGCCTTGTCGCCGCGGGCCTTTTCGAGCCCGAGGAATACATTGCCTTTCGCCGCGCCGAAGATTTCCTCTGGGCCGCGCGCTGCCATCTGCACTATCTGGCCGGGCGTGCCATGGATCAGCTTACTTTTGATATGCAGGTCGAGGTTGCCGCCCGCATGGGCTACCGCGATATGGGCGGCCGTCGCGCGGTCGAGCATTTCATGCAAGAATACTTCCGCCATGCCACCCGAGTGGGCGAACTCACCCGCATTTTCCTCACCCAGCTTGAGGCCCGCCACGTCAAGCCCGAGGCCCGCCTGCTCGGCCTGTTCTCGCGCAAAAAGGTCAAACCGGGCTATAAACTGGTGCAGGGCCGCATTGATGTCGAAGACCCGGTGAAATTCCTCGCCGATCCCCTCAACCTCTTGCGGGTGTTCGAGGAAGGCCTGCGCTCGCGCTACCTTTTGCACCCCAATGTCATGCGCCTTGTCGCCGCCAATCTGCATCTGATCGACGATTCTGTCCGCGACAACCCCGAGGCCGTGCGCATCTTCCTTGACCTCATGCTCAAACACGGCAACCCCGAACGCGCCCTGCGCCGGATGAATGAACTCGACGTTCTGGGCGCCTTCATCCCCGAGTTTGAAAACATCGTCGCGATGATGCAATTCAACGTCTACCACCACTATACGGTCGACGAACACATCATCCAGACCATCTCGGTTCTGGCCCAGATCGAGCGCGAAGAGCTGATCGAAGATCTGCCGCTGTCGTCCTCCATCCTCAAGGCTGGCATCAACCGCAAGGTGATGTATGTGGCCCTGTTGCTGCATGACATCGGCAAGGGCCGCCCCGAGGATCATGCGATCATCGGCGCGCAACTCGCGCGCCGCATCGCCCCCCGCCTGCGCCTGACACCCGATGAGTGCGAAACCGTCGAATGGCTGGTGCGCTATCACCTTCTGATGTCGGATGTGGCGCAAAAGCGCGATCTGGGCGATCCGCGCACCGTGCGCGATTTCGCCAAGGCGGTGAAAACCAAAAAGCGGCTGGACCTTTTGACGGTGCTGACCGTCTGCGACATTCGCGGCGTTGGCCCCAACACCTGGAACAACTGGAAAGCCATGCTGCTGCGCCAGTTGCACAGCCAGACGACCGAGGCGCTGGAAGGCGGGCTTGAGAATTTCTCGGGCGAAAAGCATCAAGATCAGGCCAAGGCCGCG
>CBDUEF010000417.1:0-2801 GCA_965366095.1 uncultured Cypionkella sp.
TCAGATGGACCCCAGTTTTGAGATCGTTGGCTATTATGATCCAGAGCCCGCGGGGATGGCGGTTTTGAACGAACACGGGATTCCAGCCGGCATTTCCTATGATACGCCCGAAGATCTGGTGCGCGCTGGTGGGTTTGATCTTCTGATGGTCGGCTCGCCGAACCATCTCCACCTTGATCATATCCGTCTGGGTCTTGAGGCCGGGGTCAAGATTTTCTCGGAAAAGCCGATTGTTGCGACCATCGAGCAAACCTATGAAATGGCGGCTTTGCTGGGCAAATACGGCCATGACCGCCTGCTTGTAGGCCTAGTTCTGCGCTATGCGCCGCTTTACCGCGATCTGATTGCCGCGCGCGATGCGGGCCAGTTGGGCAAGATCGTCTCGATCGAGGCGGCCGAGCATATCTACCCCTATCACGGCGCCTTCTTCATGCGTGATTGGCGCCGCTATGAAAAATGGTCGGGCAGTTTCATGCTGGAAAAATGCTGCCACGACCTTGATCTTTACAACGGCCTGATCGGTGCGCGGCCTGAACGGGTGGCCAGCTTTGGCGGCCGCAAAACCTTCATACCGGAAAATGATCCGCAGCTTGAGGGCGTCAATGATGTCAGCCTCTATCACCGCAAACCCAGCGGCTGGAACGGGTCGGACAAGGTGTTTGACAGCGACGGCGATATTATCGACTATCAAGTGGCGATCATTGAATATGCCAATGGGGTCGGAATGAATTTCCACACCAACCTGAACGCGCCCGACCAGTTCCGCCGCTTTGCGGTGTTTGGAACCAAAGGACAGGCCGAGGGCGATTTCATTCGCGGCTTTCTCAAGGTCACCGATGTGCTGTCGGAAAAGCGCGTGCTTGAAACCGAATACAAGGCCACCGCCCTGTCGCAGCATTACGGCGCGGATGAACAGATGGCCACCGAAGTGATTGCACATGTGATGCAAGGCGGCCCCTTGCCGGTGTCGCCGCTGGATGCGCTGGAGGCGGGCATCCTCGCGCTGGCCACCGATGAGGCGCGCCGCACAAAATCGGTGATTGATCTACGCCCGATCTGGGACCGCTATGACAATGCGTTTGCAACAAAGGGTGCCTAGATGATCAAATCACGATCCAGCCTGATATTCGCGTGGTTGCTGCTGGCGCCGGCGATGGCATATGTGCTGGTGATCGTGGCCTGGCCCTTGGTTGAAACCGTTCGGCTGTCGTTCACCGACGCGTCCCTTAGCAAGATCACCAACTATGTTGGCTCGAAAAACTACAGCAAGATTTTCAACGATACGTTCCTGACGGTGATCCTGCGCACCTTCATCTGGACGTTCTTTTCGGTGCTGTTGAAAATGATCATCGGCACCTTGGGGGCGGTCTTGCTGAATTCCGCCGTTCCGGGGCGGCATCTGTTTCGCATCCTGACCATGCCACCGTGGATCGTGCCGATGGCGATCGGCATTTTCATGTGGGGCTGGATGTATAATGGCCAGTTCGGTATGATTTCGGGGTTGTTGCAACGCTTTGGCATTGTTGACAGCCCTGTGGCTTTCCTCGCGTATGGCAGTTCGGCGTTTTGGGCGACCATCGTGACCGACGTGTGGATTGGTGTTCCGATGGTGACGATCTATTTCCTGGCCGCGATCCAGTCGATCCCGAAAGACCTTTATGAGGCCGCCTGGACCGATGGCGCCAGCCGCTGGGTGCGGTTTCGCCGGATCACCTTGCCGCTGATGTCGCCTGCGATCATCACGATGTCGATGCTGTCGCTGATTGCCACCTTCAACAGCTTTGACATCATCTGGATCTTGACCCGGGGCGGTCCGTCAGGATCAACCACCACCATGATCATCGACACCTATCAAACCGCCATCGGGTCGAAGAAATACGGCGAAGGGGCGGCGCGCGCCGTGGTTATCTGTATTTTCCTGTCGCTGTTCTGCATCGCCTATTTCCGGATTACACGCCGTCTTGCGGCCGTAGAAAAGGCATAAACGCATGGCAACCAAATTCACCAACAACCGCCCCATGATCGACCGCTATAGCTGGTGGGAGTTCGTGTTGATCTATACAGGCATCTTCTTGTTTCTGTTCTTCATGCTGGCCCCCTTCATCGAAGGCTTTCTTGTCAGCCTGAAACCCTTGGCGCAGTTGTTTTCCTCACCCTATCGTTTCTGGCCGGAAAATGGCTCGTTTGATGCCTATGTGACGATGTGGACATCGGTGCCGCGCTTTGGCCGCTATATCTTTAACTCGTTTCTGATCTCGACCGTCTCGACCATGATTGTGCTGGCGCTGGTGGTGCCTGCCGCCTATGCCTTTGCGCGGTTTCAATATGCCGGCATGGCGCTGGCGCTGGGCGGCTTTCTAGCGGTCAGCATGTTTTCCGGCGCGGTGCTGTTGATCCCGCTGTTTCGGTTAATGCGGACATTGGGGCTGTTGAACACCTATTTCGCCATGGTGGTGCCAGGTGTGGCTTTTCTGATCCCCTCGGCGATCTGGCTGTTGCGCACCTATATGATGCGCATCCCGGTTGAATTGAACGAGGCGGCCTACATGGACGGCGCGTCTCAGTTCTACACATTCCGTCGGGTGATCCTGCCGATTGCGATGCCGGGAATTGTGGTCGTAGCGATCACCACCTTTATCGGGGCCTACGCCCAACAATTCATTTTTGCGCTGACCTTCAATTCCAAGACCGAATATATGCCGCTTCCGGTTGGGCTTTTCGCCTTTTTCGGCAAGCAGGATGTGATCTGGAACGAGCTGATGGCGGCCAGTTTCGTGGGCATCGCCCCCGCGCTGATCATC
>CBDUEF010000418.1:0-2800 GCA_965366095.1 uncultured Cypionkella sp.
GTGTTTCCCTTGCGCTTTGGGGCTGCGGCGGCGCTGCTTGAACAGGCCTCGCCGGCCAATATGATCGAGATTATTCAGACCCATAAGGCGACGGTGTGTTTCACCGCCCCGACCGCTTACCGCGCTATGCTGAAGGCGATGGAGGAGGGGGCGGATTTGTCCTCCTTGCGGGCTGTGGTATCGGCGGGGGAAACTCTGCCGGCGCCGGTTTATGACGAATGGATCGCCAAGACCGGCAAGCCGATGCTCGACGGGATTGGCGCGACCGAGATGTTGCATATTTTTCTGACCAACCGCTTTGAGGATCACCGGCCCGGCTGCACCGGCAGGCCGGTGACGGGATATGAAGCGCGGATTGTGGACGAGGATATGCGAGAAGTACCGCGCGGCGAAGTCGGGCGGTTGGCCGTGCGTGGGCCGACGGGGTGCCGGTATTTGGCGGATACGCGGCAGGAGAAATATGTGAAGGATGGCTGGAACCTGACCGGAGACAGTTTCTGGCAAGATAAGGACGGGCGGTTTCATTTTGCTGCGCGGTCCGATGATATGATTGTCTCGGCGGGGTATAATATCGCGGGGCCGGAGGTGGAGGCGGCCTTGCTGTCGCACCCAGATGTGGTGGAATGCGCAGTGATCGGGCGGGCGGACGCTGAACGCGGCCAGATTGTCGAGGCGCATGTGGTGCTGGCCGAAGGGCGCGAGCCGGATGCGCTGATGGCCAAGTTGTTGCAAGACCATGTCAAACGGGTGATCGCGCCCTATAAATATCCGCGCTCGGTGATGTTTGTGCGCGCCTTGCCGAAAACCCAGACGGGAAAAATTCAACGCTTTCGGCTGCGCGACACAGATTAGTGCAGGGCAACTTCGCGCTGGATCGGCCAGCCGGGCCGAGGGGCTTGAGGAGTGGACAGGTCATCCGAGATCAGGCGCCGAAGCTCTGCCTCCCGCAGGGTCAGGCGGTTGATTTCGGTGCGGATGCGTGACAATTCCTCGGCTGTGGATAGAAGGCTTTGTGCGGTCAAGGGATTCTCCTTTGCTGATTAGGGCCAGCGTTGACTCGGAATGGTAAAGAAGTGGTGTCTTTGTGCGCCGGTTCTGAAAGGGCGGCAGATGCAAGAGATGATTCCGGCCTGGGTTGAGGGCGTGCTGCAACCGGTGGAAAAGCTGGAAGTGCATCTTAGCGGGATGAAGCATCGGGCGGTGTCGGTGTTTGTGACGCGGGGCGATCAATTGTTGATTCAGCAACGTGCCTTGGGAAAATATCATACGCCGGGTCTCTGGGCGAATACCTGCTGTACCCACCCGCATTGGGGCGAGGCCGATATGGATTGCGCCGAGAGGCGGTTGCGGCAAGAGTTGGGAATTGTGGCAGTTGAGTTGCGCTCGGTAGGGGCAGTGGAATACCGCGCCGATGTCGGCGGTGGGATGATCGAGCACGAGGTGGCGGCAATGTTTCGTGGTGAAGCAGGAGTGGACCTGCGAATTGCCGCTGATCCCAGTGAAGTGATGGCCTGGCGCTGGGTGGGGCTGAGCGACCTTCAGGAGGAAATTGCTGCAAACCCGTTGATTTTCACGCCCTGGTTGCGGATTTATATGGCAGGGCACCGGGTGCAGATTTTGGCTGGTTAAGCCGAAACGCAAAAAGGCTTGCAATCAAAGGCAACAGACGAAAGGCTGCGGCTCATTGAAATGGCCGTTCCAGGGGCCTGCCGTTTGGGAGATTGCAATGTGGGATTTTTCGATTTCTGAGTCCTTGAGTTTGATGCGGCGCACGGCGCCGTTTGTTTTGTTTCGGGTGATTGTCTATTTTTCGATCACGGCGGCGCTGGTGGCGGCCACTGGAACCGGGGCCGGGGTGGGCTGGGGCGTGGGGGCCTTTGGCGATCAGGAGTTCCGGGCGAGTTCGGTGTTTTATGGCGGGGTGTTCGGGGTCAGCATCACGGGCGGGGTCATCTTTTTCCTGCGCGATTACATCCTTTATATCGTGAAAGCCGGGGATATCGCAGTGGTGGTGGAGATAATGCAGGGCGGTGAAGTTCCGGGCGGGCGCGGGCAGATTGATTATGCGCGCCAGATCGTGACGGAAAGGTTTGGGCAGGCCTCGGCGCTGTTTGCACTGGATCGGCTGATCAAGGGCGTGATCGCGGCGGTGACGGGGCTGGTGCAGGGGTTGTTGACCATCCTGCCAATCCCCGGAGTAGAGCAGGCGATGGGGGCGCTTCGGGCCTATTTGCGGGTGGCGGTGGGGCTGGTCGATGAGGTGATCCTGGCCCATGCGATCAAGACGAAATCGGACAATCCTTGGGCTTCGGCGCGGGAGGCTTTGGTCTTGTATGCACAAAACGCCAAACCGATGCTGATGAATGCGGCCTGGCTGACGCTGATCGTCTGGGGCCTGTCATTTGTGGTGTTTTTGGTGATGCTGGCCCCGGCAGCGGCGGTGGTTTATCTGATCCCCGGCTCATGGTCGGCGGGCGGGTTCGTTTTTGCGATCATCTTCGCTTGGGCGGTAAAGGCCGCGTTGATCGAGCCCTTTGCGATTGCTTGCCTGTTGCAGGTGTATTTCAAGGTGACCGAGGGGCAGGTGCCGAACCCGGAATGGGAGGCGAAACTGACCTCGGCAAGCGACAAATTCAAGGCGTTGGGCGAAAAGGCGATGGCCTGGGCCGGAGGGCGGACTGCGCGCATTTAGGCGGCAGTGCCGGGCGGGGCGAAATAGCGCATCCCAAGGCAGGGCAAAGGGCCTATCCCCGGTTGCCCCTCCTGATCAACTGTGGCAAGACGGTCAGAACGCAGTTCT
>CBDUEF010000419.1:0-2779 GCA_965366095.1 uncultured Cypionkella sp.
GATCAGGCGGCCGAAGAGATGAACTTCACCGCATCGCCAAAGGTCTGGATAGTTTCGGCGGCGTCATCGGGGATCTCGATCCCGAACTCTTCCTCGAACGCCATGACCAGCTCGACGGTGTCAAGGCTATCAGCGCCCAGATCGTCGATGAACGACGCGTTCTCGGTCACTTTTTCAGCTTCGACGCCCAGATGCTCGACGACGATCTTCTTCACGCGATCAGCGATGTCGCTCATGTCACTTCCTCATATCGTTGCGGGGAGATGCCCCGGTCCCTTTTATGGCCCATTGCGGCCGTCTCATACCGCGAAAACTTTGCGGCACCGGCCCCGAAATTCGACCACCGGCTTAGTCCTGCGCGCCTATAGCAAGCGCTTGGCCCTATGGCAAACGCTTTCCTTGGCGCGCGGCTATACCATCGCCATTCCGCCATTCACATGCAAGACCGAACCGGTGACATAGCCCGCCTCGGGGCTGGCCAGATACAGCACCGCCGAGGAGACCTCGCGCACCTCGCCCATCCGCGCGGCTGGCACGCCGATCAGGATCTTGCCCTTTTGCTCGTCGGTCAGCTGTTCGGTCATCGCCGTCGAGATAAACCCCGGAGCCACGCAATTGACAGTGATGTTGCGGCTGGCCACCTCATAGGCAAGACTTTTCGCCATGCCCACCATCCCGGCCTTTGAGGCGGCATAATTGGCCTGCCCCGGATTGCCCACGGCCCCGACAACGGATGAGATATTCACGATCCGCCCCCAACGCGCCTTCATCATGCCGCGCAACACCCCCCGGCACAGCCGAAAGGTCGAGGTCAGATTGACATCAATCACCGATTGCCATTCGTCATCCGACATCCGCATGAACAGATTGTCGCGGGTGATCCCGGCATTGTTGACCAATATATCCACCGCCCCCATTGCCGCCACCGCCGCCTTGGGCAGGGCCTCAACGGCCACCATGTCGCTCAGATTGCAGGGCAAGACATGCGCGCGGCTGCCCAACTCAGCGGCCAGCGCCTGCAACGGCTCTACCCGCGTGCCCGAAAGCCCAACGGTGGCCCCGGCCCCATGCAGCACCCGCGCGATATCGCCGCCGATACCCCCAGACGCGCCGGTAACCAGCGCGCATTTTCCTGTCAGATCAAACATCGTCTTGCTCCTGTCGCCTGCCTTGGCGATCTTTATCAACCCCGTGCCTCAGTATCCACCCAAAGCAGCAGCCTGCCAAGATGGCACCACCAGCCGCTTCCCTGGCAAGCTGATCCTTGCCAAACCCCATCCTCATCGCAAAAATATCCCACGGGGGTGCGGGGGTGTGAAACACCCGCTTACGCCTTGGCCGCCAAAACATCCTCTGGCGTTCCAACTGCGCGGGTCACAGCGCCGCTGGCCGTGCGCTTGATCATCCCCGACAAGGCCTTGCCCGCGCCGATCTCCCAATACTCGGTCACGCCCGCGCCCTGCATCCACAGCACGGATTCGCGCCAACGCACCGATCCCGTCACCTGCGCCACCAACAGCGCGCGGATCCGGTCAGGCTCGGTTACCGCTTCGGCGCGCACATTCACCACCACCGGCACCGCCGGCGCATGGATCACCACGCCGGCCAAAGCCTCGGCCATCACCGAGGCCGCATGCTGCATCAGGCTGCAATGGAAAGGCGCGGAAACCGGCAATAACAGCGCGCGCTTGGCGCCTTTGGCCTTGGCGATCTCGATGGCCCGCTCGACCGCAGCTTTATGCCCCGACACCACCACCTGCATCGGATCATTGTCATTGGCCGCCTGACAAACCTCGCCCTGGGCCGCCTCGGCCGCAACTTCGGTGGCCTGGGCGAAATCCAACCCCAACAGCGCCGCCATCGCGCCCACACCCACCGGCACCGCCTCTTGCATCGCCTGGCCGCGCACCCGCAGCAAACGCGCGGTATCGGCCAGCTCCAGCGCCCCCACCGCACAAAGCGCCGAATACTCGCCCAAGCTGTGCCCGGCGACAAAGGCGGCACTTTCCACCCCGATCCCTTCGGACTCCAAGGCCCGCAGCGCCGCAATCGAGGTCGCCATCAGCGCCGGTTGCGCGTTCTGGGTCAGCGTCAACGCTTCAATCGAGCCCTCCCAGATCAGGCTCGACAGCTTTTCACCCAAAGCCTCGTCCACCTCGTCAAAAACCGCCTTTGCCGCCGGATAGGCCTCGGCCAAAGCGCGGCCCATGCCGATGGTCTGGGCGCCCTGCCCCGGAAATACGAATGCGCGGCTCATATCTGTCTCCCTCTGTTGCCCAAGGCTTACCCCAAGCGCCGCCTTGCCGTCAAACCGGCCTTTCACAGCTATCACCTTGTCGCGGCCTATTGGCCCGCCTAAGATCGTCGCACTGTCCCCAACCTCAGGCCGATGTCTTGTCCAGACCCATCCTTCGCCCGACAACGCTGTTCCTGTTGGTGGCGCTCTTCATCTTTGCCACCGGCAACTGGACCTTTCTGCACCTGAACGCCGAAGTGTTTCAGGGCCAGAGGCTGCAAATGATCACCTACGCCGCCATCGGCTTTTGCATGGTGCTGTTTGCCACCTCCTTGCTGGCCCCGCCCTATCTGCAAAAGCCGGTGCTGATCCTTGTGCTGCTGATCAGCGCCGGGGCTGCCTATTTTCAAGACCGCATGGGCGTGCGCATCGACCGCGAGATGATCCAGAACACGCTCAATTCCAACAGCCGTGAGGCGGGGCATTTCATCACCACAGAACTGGTCTTGCGCCTGGCGTTCTTTGGCCTGCTGCCTGCTGTGC
>CBDUEF010000420.1:0-2776 GCA_965366095.1 uncultured Cypionkella sp.
TATCCCCGGTTGCCCCTCCTGATCAACTGTGGCAAGACGGTCAGAACGCAGTTCTAGACCGATGAGTTCAGACATGAGCGACTACTTTGCCCGCCGCGAAACTATGGTTGACACTCAGGTGCGGCCCTCTGACGTCACGAAATTCCCTATCATTGAAGCGATGCTGACGGTGCCTCGGGAGCAGTTTGTGCCAGTGGCCAAACGCGAGGCCGCCTATATCGGCGAGAACGTTGATTTGGGCAACGGGCGCGTGTTGATAGAGGCGCGCACTTTGGCAAAGCTGTTGGATGCGCTGGATATTCAGCCCGATGAGAGCGTTTTGGATATTGGCTGCGCCTACGGGTATTCGACGGCGGTGATCGCGCGGATTGCGGGGTCTGTGGTCGGCGTAGAGGCAGATACGGTGATGGCTGCGGCCGCGAAAGCGGTGCCGGGTGTGACGATTGTTACGGGTCCGCTTGCGGATGGTGCGGCTGGTCTTTTTGATGCGGTGATCTGTCAGGGCGGCGTCGAGGAAATTCCCGACGCGATTGTGCCGCAGATCAAGGACGGCGGGCGCATTGCGGCTGTGTTCATGCAAGGCGCCTTGGGCACCGCACGGATCGGCTATAAGGCCGAAGGGCGGATCAATTGGCGCTTTGCCTTCAATGCGACGGCGCCGGTTCTGCCAGGCTTTGCCAAAGCGAGAGCTTTTGCCCTGTAAGCGTTCATATGGCGGCACTGCAATAATTATAGTGGGCGCAAGACGCTCAAGTGAGAGGTCATGATGCGGAGTTTCTGGTCAGTTTTGGCGGTAAGTGCCGCGGTGGTTGTTGCTCCTGCCGTTCAAGCGGAGACACTGGCCGATGCGATGGTATCGGCCTATAAATCCTCCAACCTGTTGGACCAGAACCGCGCAGTGCTGCGCGCGGCGGATGAGGATGCGGCGATTGCGCTGTCGCGGTTGCGGCCAGTGGTGGATTTCACCGCTCAGGGTGGCTGGGCCAAATATGACAATGCTTTCGCAAGCGCCTCGTTGCCGCAGCCTTATTATGAAGGATTCAGCGGCTCGATGAATCTGTCGGCCAGCATTCTGATCTGGGCTGGGGGGCGCGGTAAACTGTCTGTCGATCTGGCGCGCGAGTCGGTGCTTTCCACCCGTGCGGCGCTGGTGAATGTTGAGCAACAGGTCTTGCTGGGAGCGGTGAGCGCCTTTGTGAACGTGCGGTTGCAGTTGGAAATTGTCGATCTGCGCGAATCCAACGTGCGTCTGATCGGGCAGGAATTGAAGGCGGCGCGTGATCGGTTCGAAGTTGGCGAAGTGACCAAGACCGATGTGTCCTTGGCCGAAGCGCAGCTTGCCGCGGCGCGGGCCAATCTGGCAGCGGCTCAGGGCCAGTTGGCGATGGCACGTGAGGCCTACAAGGCCGCGACCGGGCATTATCCGAACCGATTGAGCGGCTTGCCCCGTTTGCCGGCCACGGCGAAATCGCTGGACGGCGCCCGCGCGGTGGCCCTGCGCACGCATCCGTTCATCATTCAGTCCCAGCATGATGCCAAAGCGGCCGAGTTGCAGGTGGCGATTGCGAAAACCGGTGTCTTGCCGACGATTGCGGGAAGTGTCGGAGTCTCTGAAAACCTCAGCTCGGGCCTGGGCAATACCTCCATCGGCTTGTCTTTCAACCAGCCGATTTATCATGGTGGCGAAATCTCGGCCATGTATCGCAAGGCCTTGGCCGGAAAAGAGATTGCTCAGGCCGGGCTGCATCAGACGGCAGTGAATGTGGGCCAGAATGTTGGCAATGCCTGGGCCAATCTGGCGGTGGCGGGCGCGTCGATTGCGGCTGGGTCGGGGCAAGTGACGGCGGCGCAGGCGGCGTTTGACGGTGTGCGCGAGGAAGCCGCCTTGGGCGCTCGCACCACGCTGGACGTGCTGAACGCCGAGCAGGATCTGTCGGACGCCCGCGCGACCAAGCTACAGGCCGAGGCGAACCGCTATGTCGGCACCTATCAATTGCTGTCGGCGATGGGGCTTTTGACGGCGGATCACCTGAAGCTGGGCGTGCCGTCTTATGATCCCGAAGCCTATTACAATGCGGTCAAAACGGCCCCGGCGACTTCGGTTCAGGGCAAGCGGCTGGATAAGATCCTCGGCAAGATCGGCAATTGAAACAAAAGCCGCAGGTTCTTTGCCGGCGGCTTTTGGCATTTTCTTGTATTCTCACAGGGGCGGGGCTAGACTTGCTTCAACGACAACAGTGTTGCGAAGTGTCGAGGCAGGTATGGCTGAACCAATGAGCAGTGGCGAGATAGAGGATGTATTGTCCTCGATCCGGCGGCTGGTATCCGATGATATGCGCCCACCGGCGCGGAGCCCTGTAGCCACAGAAGCCGGCAAGCTGATTCTTACCCCAGCTTTGCGTGTTGTTGCTGATGAAAGCCCGCTGATCACACCCGCCTCTCCGATCACCCAAGTGGTTGCCCAACTGGGCGCTGCCGTGGCTGAGCGGAATGAGGCGTGGGAACTGGAAACCGGCGACGCGGCACCGATGCATCTTGATGTGCCAGACGATGCGGCTTGGACGGATTTCATTCCAGACGCCGACGCTGCCCCCGATGAGGTTGATGACGTGGTGGCCTTTCATTCGGTGCGCGACTCGGCCGTTCATACTGAATTCGACCCTGTGGAGCGCACAGCCCCTCCTGAAGTTGCCGCCTGGGCACAGCATGACGACGAGGATTTTGACGAAGAGCGCAGGCCACTTTCAGGAACGATCGAGCCAGACCAAGCTTGGGC
>CBDUEF010000421.1:0-2759 GCA_965366095.1 uncultured Cypionkella sp.
TTTTGCCTGCATGCCATTCTTGTGGGAACCAAACGCGCAAGCCGCGCGTTTGGTTCCCGAGAAAAGACGAAAAGGGAGAAGAAATATCATGTCGACCCAAACGCAGCCCGATCTTGTCACTGCGATCGGCAGCAATCTGCCCTACCTGCGCCGCTATGCCCGCGCCCTCACGGGCAGCCAGAGCAGTGGCGACAGCTATGCTGCAGCCACGTTGGAGGCGGTTTTGGAAGACCCTTCGGCCATTGCATCCAGCGGCGATCCAAAGGTAGGACTGTTTCGCGCCTTTCATCTGGTCTGGTCCAGTGCGGGCGCTCCGGTGGGCGAGCCTGACACCCGCTTTTCCGCCATCGCGCAGGCGCATATGGCCCGGTTGACCCCAAATAGCCGCGAAGCCCTGTTGTTGAATGTGATCGAGGGCTTCACCCGGCACGAGATCGCCGCAATCATGCAACGCGACGCGGATGAGGTCGCCACGCTGGTGGATTTGGCGGTGGCAGAAATGCAAGGCGCGCTGTGTGGGCGGGTGATGATCATCGAAGATGAGGCGATCATCGCCATGGATATCGGCGACATTGTGCGCGACATGGGCCATCAGGTCACCGGGATTGCGGCAACGCGGACCGAGGCTGTGGCGCTGGCGTCGCGCGACCGTCCCGATCTGATCCTTGCCGATATCCAACTGGCTGACCGCTCCTCGGGCATCGATGCGGTCAATGACATTTTGGGGCAGTTTGACATGCTGCCGGCGATCTTCATCACGGCCTTCCCTGAACGCTTGCTGACAGGCACCCGACCGGAACCGGCTTTCCTGATCACCAAGCCTTATTCCGAAGAACAGGTCCGTTCTGCGGTCTCGCAAGCCCTGTTCTTTGCCAGCACCGAAACCCTGAACGCCTGAGGCCAGCGCCCGAAAACGTTTTGAAAGACCCGTGCCCCGGCGCGGGTCCTTCCCATTCAAGCGGACAAAGTTGGAACCAAAAGAGACCCTACGCGTTGGTTTGGTGGAAGGACGGATGTTTTCAACATCACTCTAACCCTAACGAAACGCTAGGAGATTTTGACAATGACTTTCAACATGCCTCTCAAGGCGCTTGCCGCCACGCTGGTTCTGGCCAGCGCTCATCCGGTTTTGGCCGACACGCCCTCGCTGGTGAAAGACATTTCCGTGAAAACCGAATTGTCCGCCGTAAGCAATGCCGCCGCCGCTGCCTATTGGGCAAGCTTGGACACCGATCTGAAAACCGCCATCGCCACCCGCCTTGCCGACCGCATCGGCGACACCGGGGCCGAGATTGTAGTCGATGTTGAAGAGGTCTCGCTGTCGAATGGTTTCACGGAAAAGCTGGGCCTCGCAGAAACGCGCCTTGTCGGCGACATCAAGGTGACCGATGCCGACGATGACCGTCGCAATCAGTTCTATACCCTGACCATTGACGTCAACCGCGCGACCCCGATGCTGCCCCCAGGCACGGATGTTGCCACGCTACCCGCCGATACGCACGTCTATTATGATGCCATGGTCAATGCTTTTGCCGAAGGTCTGGTCGAAAAACTGCGCTGAATGATCCGCCCGATCCCCCGAAGCGATTGCGCCTCTGCCCCCTATGGCAGGGGCGCAATCGTTTTCAGGGCCAACAGCAACGCGTCGGTGGTAAAGGGCATCGGCAACGTTGGCCATTGCCCACCGTCGCGTGACCCCAGCAAACAAACCCGCGCCCCTTTGACCGACAAAGCTGGCCTCAAAGGCGAGACCGCAAACACCACTGCCTCGGTTTCGATCACCGCCAATGCGACGGCGGCAAAACCGGCAATGGCCCGCAAGCCGTCCTCCAGATCCCGCGCCAGAACAATCTGCGCGCCGGGCCACTCATCCCCAAGCGTCAAGGCAATATCCTCGGCAACGATCGGTTGCGACGTCACCAAAAGCAGCACTTGCTGCGGTTTGCCCATATCCATGGCCGTCATTTCTTGGCATCCTGTGGTGGTTTACTCCGACCAAATACACCGCTTCATCCGGCTCTGCATTAAACTGTGACATAGCAAGGAACCTCCCTATGCCCGTCAGTTGCACCGATTGCCCGCTGCGCCGTTGCGCCCATTTCCTGCCCTTTACCGACGAAGAGCTGGCCTTCATGCTGCGCTTCAAATCAGGCGAATTGAGTGTGACCGCCGGAACCACGATCCTGCTGGAAGGCTCGAACAGCCCGCAACTCTTTACCGTTCTAAGCGGGATGGGCACGCGCTACAAAACCCTGGAAGACGGCAACCGACAGGTCATCAACTTTCTTTTTCCTGGTGATTTCATAGGCCTGCAGGCCGCGATCATGGGAGAGATGAAACATTCGGTGCAGGCAACAACCGATATGGTTCTTTGTGTTTTCGCCCGCGAGGATCTGTGGTCGATGTTCAAGGCCAGTCCGGCGCGGGCCTATGATCTGACATGGATTGCCGCGGTTGAAGAGCATTTTCTGGGTGAGACGCTTGCCACAGTGGGCCAGCGGGACGCCAGCGAACGGGTTGCCTGGGCGCTTTTGCGCATCCATCACCGCTTGCGCGCGGTTGGGATGGGTAAGGGGCAATCGGTGCCGGTGGCCTTTCGCCAGCAAGATCTCGCCGATGCCTTGGGGCTGTCTTTGGTTCACACCAACAAGACGCTGGCAAAACTGCGCGATCAGGGCTTGGCGGTCTGGTCCAACGGCTGGCTGACCATTGCTGACCGCGCCACCTTGGCGCGCTTTTCCAAGACCGAGCCGGAACCT
>CBDUEF010000422.1:0-2756 GCA_965366095.1 uncultured Cypionkella sp.
CCTTTGGCGCTTGCGGGTGGCCGGGGTGGCCGATGCCCAATGGACGCGCCATTGCACCTTTTCCGACGCCGAGCGATTCTATTCCTATCGCCGCACCACCCATGCGAAAGAGGTCGACTATGGCCGCCTGATCTCGGCCATCACCCTGTAATTGCGGCACATCTTCGGCCGCCGCCGCCGCAAGCTTGCCGCAATCTTCGCAACAATTCCCCGAAATGCCCGCGTATTGTTTCCAAAACCCGCTAAAACCCCTGCAAATCAAGCGGTTTTGAAATGCGCCCGGCGCGCCACATTCCGGCCCAAAGCCGGGCCTGCATCGCCACAACTTTCTGCATCCCTGCCAAAACCATGCCGCAAATCCCCGGCATAGTGATCCCAACGCAGCCCATAACGCAGGACCCCAAGCCATGAAAAAAGAACGCCGTTGGTTGAAATCCGCAATCGCCACCAGCAATGACGTCTATGTCGTCATGCCTTGGGTCAGGGGCCAGCGCCGCCGCCCGGATGCGATGAAACCCGCCGCCCCGGCCAAGCCGCGCGCCATCGCCGCCCGCTGAGCCAAGCCGCCAGAATAGACCAGGGGTCGGAGCAATCCGGCCCCTTTTGCCTATCCGATTCGGGGCGCAAGCCGCAGCCACATCCGCGATTTTTCGCTCTCGCCGCAACAATCGCTGAAGTTGCACGAAGATCGTCGCGCAACCCCAGCATAATTAAGAATAAACTTTGACAGCCCGCCACCTTTGAGCCATCTTTGCCTTACAGATGTCCCCTCTGTGCAAACAGGCGATGTCGGGCGCGGTAAGACCTTCGGGCACCCCCTGCACCGCTCGGATGATGATCGGTTAAAACGGCCCCCGGCGCTCCTCTGGCGCCAATAAGGGGGCCGTTTATCATTTCGGGCCCTGCGCTGTTGAAACAGGCCCTGCGCCGGTCAGGCGTTTTTCGCCAACCGCTCTTCCAGCACATCAAACGGTAGCCCCGGCGCATCCTTGGCGCAGCGGATCACCAGCGAGGTTTTCACATTCGACACGTTTTCCGCCTTGAGCAACTGCTCGGTCAGAAAGCTCTGAAAGCTGCTCAGATCCGGTGCCACGCATTTCAGGATGAAATCAATCTCGCCGTTCAGCATATGGCACTCACGCACCAAGGGCCATTCGCGGCAGCGGCCCTCAAAGCGCGACAGATCCGCCTCGGCCTGGCTTTGCAGCCGCACCATGGCAAACACCTGCACCTCAAAGCCCAACTCGCGCGCATCGACATCGGCGTGATAGCCCTTGATATAGCCCGCCTCTTCCAAGGTGCGCACCCGGCGCAGACAGGGCGGCGCAGAAATCCCCACCCGGCTGGCCAGTTCCACATTGGTCATCCGCCCATCGGCCTGTAATTCGGCCAGAATCTTGCGGTCGATCGGATCAAGTTTTGAGCTGGCCATATTGGTCTCCTGTTGGCGCTTATCTATGCCTTGGCCCGGCTTTGCGCAATAATATTTCACGACGGCGCAATATATTTTCGCTCCCTTGCGTATCCACGACAGAAACCCTCTCCCCCTTCCCCCCAGCGCCCCAATTGCCTATATCCAAACCGCAACGCATCCGGGGGATATCATGGCCGAAAACCGTCATAGCAAAGTTCTGATCATCGGCTCCGGCCCGGCGGGCTACACCGCCGCCGTCTATTCCGCCCGCGCCATGCTGAACCCCATTCTGGTGCAAGGCCTGCAACCCGGCGGCCAGTTGACCATCACCACCGAGGTCGAAAACTGGCCCGGTGACACCCATGTTCAGGGCCCCGATCTGATGGTGCGGATGGAGGACCACGCCAAAGCGATGGGCGCGGAAATCATCTCGGATTATATCACCGCCCTCGATCTCTCCAAACGCCCCTTCACCGCACAAGCAGATTCAGGCACCACCTACACCGCCGATGCGGTGATCCTTGCCACCGGCGCGCAGGCCAAATGGCTGGACCTGCCCTCCGAGGAGAAATACAAAGGTTTCGGCGTTTCCGCCTGTGCCACCTGTGACGGGTTCTTTTATCGCGGCAAAGAGGTGGTGGTGATCGGCGGCGCCAACACCGCCGTAGAAGAGGCGCTGTTTCTGACCAATTTCGCCACCAAAGTCACCCTGATCCACCGCCGCGACAACCTTCGCGCCGAAAAGATCATGCAAGACCGGCTGTTCAAACATCCGAAAATCGAGATGCTCTGGAATTCTGAGGTCACCGAAGTGCTTGGCACCGAAAACCCCAATTCCGTCACCGGCGTGCGCACCCGCAATCTGCAAACCGGCGAAGTCAAAGACGTCCCCTGCCACGGCTTTTTCGTCGCCATCGGCCACGCGCCCTCATCCGAGCTGGTCAAAGATCAACTGCCGCTGCACAATGGCGGCTATGTTCAGATCGAGGCAGGCTCGACCCGCACCGCCATTCCCGGCGTGTTTGCGGCGGGCGATCTCACCGATCACATCTATCGCCAAGCCGTCACCTCTGCTGGAATGGGCTGCATGGCCGCGCTGGATGCCGAGAAATTTCTGGCCGAACAGAGCTGACAGAATTTCAACCCGCCGCCGCGCTTAGCCCCGAAACCGCCTCCCAATTCCGGCGATTTGCGCGGCATTTCCGCCCTTATTGGCACAAATCCACCCTGATCGGCTTGAATTTCGCCACAATCGGGGGCTAAACGCGCGTCAGGTGGCGGGGTCAACCCGCCCGTCAGGCATGTAACAAGCGAGCGCGCAGATGGCCCTTTCCAATCATGC
>CBDUEF010000423.1:0-2755 GCA_965366095.1 uncultured Cypionkella sp.
AAACCGCCACAATCTCATGCACTTGCGCCAATTCCCGCAGCACCGGAACCGAAAACTCTGGCGTGCCCATGAACACCAGCTTCATTGTGCTTTGCGCCATTTGTCAGCCTTGGCAATCAGCATGCTGCGACGCAGCGACGTCAGCCGGTCGAAATACATTTTCCCGGCCAGATGATCAATCTGATGCTGCACCGAGGTCGCCCACAGGTTCACGAAATCGCGCTCTTCCACCTGCCCCTGCTCGTTCATAAACCGCACCGTCACCGCGCGGGGCCGCTTCACCACCGCCGATACGCCGGGCAGGTTGGGCGAGGCCTCTTCATGTTCGCGCATCTGACCCGAGGCGTGCAGAACCTCGGGGTTCGCCATCAGCACCGCCTGCCCGCGTGCATCAGAGCAATCCACCACCGCCAGCCGCAACGGCACCCCGATCTGCACCGCCGCCAGCCCATATCCCGGCATCGCATCCATGGTGTCGATCATGTCGGCCCAGATCGAACGCACCTCATCGGTGATCGCCGCCACATCCGCCGCAGGGGTCCGCAACACCGCATGAGGCCAGCGCACACAGGCGCGAACGCTCATTCCCGCGCCCTCTCGCGCTTTAGCTTTTCCATCTTGCGGGTGATCATCTGGCGCTTGAGCGGGCCCAGATAATCTATGAACAGCTTGCCCTCCAGATGGTCCATCTCATGCTGAACGCAGGTTGCCCAAAGCCCCTGAAACTGCCGCTCCTGCATCGCCCCATCCAGCCCCAGCCAGCGCACTTTCACCGCTGCCGGACGCTTGATCTCGGCATATTGATCGGGGATTGACAGACATCCCTCCTCATAGCCATGCAAATCCTCGGACGCCCAGAGGAGTTCCGGGTTGATCAGCACCATCGGCTCGGGCGTGCCCTCTTTGATGCAATCCATCACCAAAAGGCGGGAAACCACCCCCACCTGCGGCGCGGCCAGACCAATCCCCGGCGCGTCATACATCGTCTCCAGCATATCGGCGGCAAGCTGGGCAATCTCGGGCGTCACCGCAACCACAGGGGCGCAGGGCTTTTTCAGGCGGGGATCGGGATGGATCAGGATCGGGCGTATCATGTTCTGGATTTACGGCGGGCGGGGTTTTGGTGCAAGAGGGAGAGGCAAAAACTGCCACCCCGGACGCAAGCATCATTTGTAGAAACAGTTTCCCGTATTTGCCAATTAAATCGTGATCACGTCCCGAAAATTGGCATAAAATTAGTAAGATTTACCGATTATCTTATAGTATTCAGAACTTCAGACCATATCAAGGAGAGCAAGATGGATTTCGATACCTGCATCAACCGCGTTGGCACCCATTCCGCGAAATGGGATATGATGGAGCCGATCTACGGTGTTCCGGCCAAAGGTGGCATTGCGATGTGGGTCGCCGATATGGATTTCCGCCCGCCAGCCTGTGTGCAAGCCGCGCTGCAAGGCATGCTCGATCACGGGATCTATGGCTATTTGGGTGACGAATCCGCCTATCTGAGTGCCACCGAATGGTGGATGAAAAACCGCCACGGCTGGCAGATCGACAAGGCTGGCGTCTTCACCACCCATGGCCTTGTCAACGGCACCGGCCTTTGCGTCGATACCTTCACCCAGCCCGGCGATGGCGTGGTTCTGACCACCCCGGTCTATCACGCCTTTGCCCGCGTGGTGAAAGCGGCGGGGCGTGAAGTTGTTGAATGTGCGCTGATCAACAACGCTGGCCGCTATGAGATGGATTTCGACGCTTGGGATGCCCAGATGACCGGGCGCGAGAAGATGATGATCCTGTGTTCGCCACATAATCCGGGTGGCCGGGTCTGGACGCTGGCCGAGCTGCGCGGCGTTGCCGATTTCTGCAAACGCCATGATCTCATTCTGGTGTCGGACGAGATTCACCACGATCTGGTGATGCCCGGCCACAAGCATCACGTCATGCCCGTCGCCGCCCCCGATATCGCCGACCGCTTGGTGATGATGACCGCCACCACCAAAACCTTTAACATCGCGGGCGGCCATTCGGGCAATGTGATCATTGCCGACCCAAAGTTGCGGGCGAAATTCGCGGCCAAAATGAACGCTTTGGGCATTTCGGCCAATTCCTTCGGCATCGTGATGGCCACCGCCGCTTATTCGCCCGAGGGCGCCGCTTGGGTCGATGCCGTCGCCGCCTATATCGACGGCAACCGCAAGCTCTTCGATGCGGGTCTTGCCAAAATTCCCGGCATCAAATCCATGCCGCTGGAGTCTACCTATCTGGCTTGGGTCGATTTCACTGATACCGGGATGAGCCATGAAGAGTTTTCGGCCCGCGTCGAGAAAACCGCCAAGATCGCCGTGAACCACGGCAGCCCCTTTGGCAAAGGCGGAGAAAACTTCCTGCGCTTCAACCTCGCCACCCCACGCTCGGTGGTGGCCGAGGCCATTGAACGCCTGCAAGCGGCGTTTTCCGATCTGCAATAGGCTGGCAAGGGCGCAGCCTGCTGCGCCCTGCCCTCAGGCTCTTGGCAGCAGTGCCACGGGCGTATTCTCATCGCGCCAATAGTCCAATGGCGCGGTATCGCGCACAGCGGTTGAGCGTTTGAATTCACACACGAGATCACCGTTTTCCTCTGTCGATGCCACGATCAGGCATTGAAAAATATGCCGCGCGCCATCGTAAACATCGACCAGCCCGCGCAGTTTCGGCGTCAACGAGCCGTCCAGCACAAAGCCGTCATGCCAAAAGCGCAACACCGGAAACACCG
>CBDUEF010000424.1:0-2752 GCA_965366095.1 uncultured Cypionkella sp.
TCATCACCCGGAAAACCCCGATTGGCGGCATTTTTCCTTTTGCCTCTTTGCCGGGGCGGTGACGCGCGATGAACAGGGGTTTCGCGCCGGGGCAGCGGTCGCGATCCAACCCGGCAAGGTGGATCGCTCACCGACTGGCACCGCCCTTTCAGCGCGGATGGCGGTGCTGCATGCGCGCGGGCAAATGGCGGTGGGCGACAGCCTGACAGCGGTGTCGCTGATTGGCTCCACCTTTGCGGGGCGGATTTTGGGGGAAACCAAAGTCGGCGATCTGCCCGCCATTCACCCCGAAATTTCCGGGCGCGGTTGGGTTACGGGCATCCATCAGCATATGCTCGACCCCTCTGATCCATGGCCGCAGGGCTATCGGCTGTCAGACACCTGGGGCGCGCGGTAGCTTGCGGCAAATGCACAGGTCGGGCTAGGATTAGGTGACCCAGCCAAAGGTGCAAGATGCCAACCATTCAGTCCGATTTCCCGCATAAAGTAACGGTGATCGAGAACATCTTCATCCCCCTGCCCGATGGCATCAGGCTGGCGGCGCGGGTTTGGATGCCCGAGGGCGCGGGGCCGGTGCCGGTGCTGCTGGAATACTTGCCCTACCGCAAACGCGACGGCACCCGCGGGCGCGATGATCCGATGCATGGGTTGATTGCTGGACATGGCTATGCCTGCGTGCGGCTGGATATTCGCGGCACGGGCGACAGCGACGGCGTGATCACAGGCGAATATACCGCGCAGGAACTGGCCGACGGCGTTGAGGCGATTGCATGGCTTGCGGCGCAAAACTGGTGCGACGGGCAGGTCGCGATGATCGGGATTTCATGGGGTGGCTTCAATGGCTTGCAGATCGCAGCGCTGCAGCCGCCCGCGCTGAAAACCGTGATCACTGTCGGGTCTACAGATGATCGCTATGCCACCGATATCCATTGGGTCGGCGGCTGTCTGTCTAAGGATAATTTTGATTGGTCCTCCACGATGTTTGCGGCCGGAGATATGCCCCCCGATCCCGCCATCGTCGGCGAAAGCTGGCAAGCGATGTGGGCCGAGCGAATAGCCGCGAACCGACCGTGGATTTTGGATTGGTTGCAGCATCAGCGCCGCGATGGATATTGGCAGCATGGCTCGGTTTGCGAAGATTTCGCAGCCATCAAGGTGCCGGTCTATGCGGTCTCGGGCTGGGCCGATAATTATTCAGAATCGGTGCTGCGTTTGTTGGCCGGATTGCAAGTGCCGCGCAAAGGCCTCATCGGGCCTTGGGCCCACAGCTATCCGATGGATGTGACGGTGCAGCCGGAAATTGGCTGGTTGGCTGAGGTTTTGCGCTGGCTGGACCATTGGCTGAAGAACATCGACACCGGGGTGATGCAAGAGCCGATGCTGCGCGTTTGGATGCAAGAGCCTATGCCACCGCAGACCTGTTACACCCATCGCCCCGGTCGTTGGGTCAGCGAGCCCGCCTGGCCCAGCCCGCGCATCACGCGCCAGCGCCATTATCTGAACCCAAACGGTCTTTCGCCAACAACCGCCCCGATCGAACACCTGACTATCTGTTCCCCGCTCTGGGTCGGTCTGGGGTCGGGAGAGTTGGGCCGCTACGGCGAGGATGCCGATTGGCCCGGCGATCAGCGTGAAGATGATGGCGGATCGCTGGTGTTCGAAGGGCCCGTTTTGGCCGAGAGAGTCGAGATACTCGGCGCGCCCTTGCTGCATATCCGGTTCTCAGTGGACAAACCGCAGGCTCTGGTTGCGGTGCGGCTTAACGATGTGGCCCCAAACGGCCAAAGCACGCGCGTCTGTCTGGGCCTGTTGAACCTGTCCCACCGCGACAGCCACGAACATCCGACCGCGCTGGTTCCGGGGCAAATATATGACGCGGTGGTCGAGTTGGACGACATCGCTCATGCCTTCACACAGGGCCACAGGTTCGCCCTTGCCCTGTCGACCACCTATTTCCCCGTCGCTTGGCCCTCGCCGGAATTGGCAACGCTAACCCTGCACTGCGGCGAAACTTGGCTGGATTTGCCGGTTCGGCCCCAAAACCCTGCCGATGCCAGCTTGCACGAATTTGGCCCGGCGGTTCTTGCTCCGGCGGTGCCTTCCTTGCATCAAGAAACGCCATCCAGCCATCCGCGACGCATTAGCCGCGATCTACTGTCCGGCGCGATCACGGTAGATTTTCCGCGCTGGGTCTTTCATTCGGAGTTGTCAGATATCGACCAGACGCAAAGCTCGATGGGCTATTGCCGCCACCAGATCACCGATGGCAACCCGCTTTCGGCGCGCACAATCACCGATTATCAGGTCAAGGCGCGAATGGGGTCGCATCATTTTGGCCACCACAGCCATGGCAGCCTAAGCTGCGATGCCACGCATTTTCATGTGGAAATGCAGGTCTGGGTCACCAAGGATGGGGTCGAGGTGCATCGACAAAACTGGCGCGAGAGTTTTGCGCGCGACATGTTGTAGAGCCGTTACGTTGTGACGATCAGATCCCGACCGGCGCCGCTGGCGAAATAGGCGATGCAGGTTTGGGAAAACAGCTGCACCAAGCGCCGCGCCGGGCCGGGTGTGGTGCCAAGCGAGAGCGTCAGACCGCTGATCATATCGGAAATCGGCACCGCGACCACCTTGTCACCCGCATAGCTGCGCCGGGGTTTGGGCCGCATGTTCAACACTGAACAGCCCATGCCCGTTCCCACCAAGGCGCGCACCATTTCGGTGGAATTGGCAGTAGCGATGACACTTAGGC
>CBDUEF010000425.1:0-2746 GCA_965366095.1 uncultured Cypionkella sp.
AGCAACCGGTGCCATAGGTCGATTTCATCATCCCCGGCTCGAAACAGGCCTGCCCAACGGTGGCCGCCTGTTGATCCCCCGCAACGCCCCTGATCGGGATGGCGCGGCCAAAAAGCGCGGGGTCGGTGCTGCCAAAATCGGCGGCAGAATCGCGCACCTCGGGCAGCAGGTTCATGGGAATATCCAGCAGCGCGCAGATATCCGCATCCCATTCATTCGTGGCGATATTGTAAAGCAACGTCCGCGCCGCGTTGGTCGCATCCGTGGCATGCACTCTGCCCCCCGTCAGCTTCCAGATCAGGAAACTGTCCACCGTGCCAAAGGCAAGCTTTCCCGCCTCGGCCAGCGCCCGCGCGCCGGGCGTGTGATCAAGCAGATATTTCACCTTGGTGCCGGAAAAATACGGGTCCAACAACAGGCCGGTGCGCGCGGTGATCATCGGCTCATGCCCGGCCATACGCAAATCCGCGCAAATCTGGGCGGTGCGGCGGTCTTGCCAGACTATTGCCCGCGCAATCGGCTCGCCAGTATCACGACGCCACAAAATCGTGGTCTCACGCTGATTGGTGATGCCGATGGCCGCGATCCGCGCCACATCCGTGCGCGAAATTACCGCGCGGGCCGTGGCCAAGGTGCTGGCCCAAAGATCAGCCGGATCATGCTCTACCCAGCCCGAAGCCGGGAAATACTGCGGGAATTCCGCTTGCGCAGAGGTGATCGGCGTCAGCCCCGCATCGAACAGGATCGCCCGGGTCGAGGTGGTGCCTTGGTCGATGGCAAGGATTTGCGTCATCTCCGCCCCTTCAATTCAAACATTTCCCGCTTGATCCTGCATCCAAACCTGCAGGGCTTCAACCTCATCCGCCGTCATCCGCAGCCCCAGTTTCGAGCGCCGCCAGATCACATCCTCGGCGGTTTTGGCGTATTCGCGCGCCATCAGCCAGCGCAGTTCCGCTTCGGTCAGGGTGGCCCCAAAAGCCCGCCCCAAAGCCTCGGCACTGGTGGCGACCCCAAGCATCTCCATCGCCTCGCTGCCATAGGCCCGGATCAGGCGGGTGGCCCAGAAATCGGTCAGATAGGGGTGTTTCCTGCGCAAGGCTGCTGTCAAATCCGCCACCCCGTCATGCGGGAAATTGCCCCCGGCCAGCGGCACCCGCGCGGTCCAATCAGGTTTCATCCCGTTGAAAAACGGCGCAAGTTTCGCCATCGCCCCTTCGGCCAGCTTGCGATAGGTGGTGATCTTGCCGCCAAAGATATTCAACAGCGGCGGGCCTTTATCATCCAGCCACAGCACATAGTCGCGCGGGGCCGCCGAGGCCGATGTCGCGCCATCGTCATAAAGCGGGCGGATCCCGGAATAGGTCCAGACCACCTGTTCAGGCGTCACCGGCTTTTCGAAATACTGGCTGGCAAAGGCGCAGAGATAATCGCGCTCGGCCTCGGTGCAGCGGGGTTTTTCCGACAGATCGGCATGGTCGGCATCGGTGGTGCCGATCAGGGTGAAATCCTGCTCATAGGGGATCGCAAAAATGATCCGCCCATCGCTGCCCTGAAAGAAATAGCAGCGGTCGTGATCATAGAGTTTGCGCGTCACGATATGCGAGCCGCGCACCAGCCGGATATTCTCGCGGCTGGGGGTCTGGGTCACCTCATGGATGATCTGGGCCACCCAAGGGCCGCCCGCATTCACCAAAGCCCGCGCCTGATGCACCTGCCGCCCGGCGGCGGTGTCAACCGCAATCGCCCAAAGATCGCCCTCGCGCCGGGCCGAAACAACCCGCGCCCGCGTCATGATCTTGGCGCCGCGATCTTGGGCATCGCGGGCGTTCAGCACCGTCAGCCGGGCATCATCCACCCAGGCATCCGAATATTCAAACGCGCGTTTGTATTCGGATTTGAGCGCTTTTCCTGCTACATCCTTGGTCAGATCAAGGCTGCGGGTGGCGGGTAAAATCTTGCGCCCACCCAGATGGTCATAAAGGAACAACCCCAGACGGATCAGCCAGGCCGGGCGCTTGCCGCGCAGGAACGGCATCAGGCGCGAGGTGGGCGTGGTGGTATCAAAGCGCATACCGGGATGCAGCGGCAGAACAAAGCGCATCGGCCAGGAAATATGTGGCATCGCCACCAGCAAAGTTTCCCGCTCGATCAAGGCCTTACGCACAAGGCCAAACTCGAAATACTCTAGATAGCGCAAACCACCATGAAACAGCTTGGTCGAGGCTGATGAGGTGGCCGAGGCCAGATCGCTCTGCTCGGCAAGCGCCACACTCAACCCCCGCCCCGCCGCATCGCGCGCAATGCCACAACCGTTGATCCCGCCGCCGATGATGAAAATATCGTAAACCATGGGGTCCCCCTGCATTTCTTTTGACAGAGCCCCGGTTTTAGTCAAGCTGGCGCGCGAGTGAGGCCAAAGCGAAGAAAAGCGAACATGACCTTTCGGCAAAGCGAAATCGTCGCCATCGCGCGGGCCTCTGGCCGGGTGGCGGTTGAGGATCTGGCGCAGCGTTTTGGCGTTACCGTGCAAACCGTGCGCCGCGATCTGGCCAAGATTTGCGCCTCGGGCCAGCTTGACCGGGTGCATGGCGGCGCGGTGGCGCGCGGCGGTGTGGCCAATATCGAATATGCCGCCCGCGCGCGCCTCAACGCCGCCGCCAAGGCCGCCATTGGCCGCGCCTGCGCCGCCTGTATTCCCGACAACGCCAGCGTGATCCTCAATCTTGGCACCACCACCGAGGCCGTC
>CBDUEF010000426.1:0-2735 GCA_965366095.1 uncultured Cypionkella sp.
GACCAGTGCCACAAGGGTGGTGTCTTTGAACAGGCCGATAAAGCTGCCAACGATGCCGGGGATCGAGATTTTCAGCGCCTGCGGCATGATGATCAACCGCTGCGCCTGCCAGTAATCAAGACCCAGCGCATCGGCCGCCTCGAATTGGCCCTTGGGCAGGGCGGCAAGGCCCCCCCGGATCACCTCGGCAATATAGGCCGAGGCAAAGATGGTCACCAGGATGATCACGCGCAGGATCAGATCAAAGATCATTGTCGGCGGCAGGAAGTATTGCAGCAACAGCGAGGCGGTGAACAACATGGTGATCAGCGGCACGCCCCGGATAAACTCGATAAAGCCGATGCAGATGCCTTTGACCAGCGGCATATCAGACTGACGTCCCAAGGCGAGAAGGATGCCGATGGGCAAGGAGCCGGTGATTGCGGTGATCCCGATGGTAAAGGCCAGAACAAAGCCGCCAAAGCGATCAGACTCGACCCCCGAAAGCCCGAGGGGCATCAGCGCCTGCAATTCGGTGGTCACATAGGTTTGCAACCAGAACCACCAGATGCAGGCGATCAGAAAGCTGAGGCCGGCCGCCACGACAAATCCCACCCGATCGGACAAAAGCCGGAAGGTGAGCGCCATGATCCCGACGCCGAGAAGCACCCCAATCGGGCCCCAGACCGAGCCGCCCCATAGCAGGAAAAAGCCGATCAGCGGATAAAGCAGGGTGAACCACAGCAGGTTTGCGGGCCGTTTTGACATCACCACAATCGCTGCGGCGAAAATCACCACGGTGACGGCGGCGTGAAGGGTGACGCCTTCAAGCCCCAACAGGGCCAGCACCGTGGCAAGCGCCACGCCCGCCAAGAGGATCGAACCGGCGCGCGCATTGTCCAAAAACAGCGCCGGGGTCAGGGCCACGAACATCAAGGCAAGCGCCATGGTGGGGCGCCAATATTCATCGCTGGGGTAAAAACCGAAGAGATATTGGTGCCAGCGTTCATTGATCACGGCCCAGCAGGCGCCGGACACCTTTTCCAGCACGCCATCTGCATAGCGATCGGCGATGATCTGGCGGCATTCCATCAACGAGTTGGCGGTCCAGACGCCATGCGTCAACCAAGGGATGATCGCGGCAAAGAACTGATAGATCACATAGATCCCGATCAGCGTGAGCAGCGAGTTGAGCCAGCCCGAGAACAGGTTTTCGCGCACCCATTTGATGGCCCCCTGCTCGGAGGTTGGCGGCTTTTGCTGTCCAAGCATCTGGGTGCGGACGAAGGGTTGCATTGGGGCTGTCATCTCAACGCTCCCTCAGTTTCACAGAGTTGTTATAGGCGTTCATGATCGCAGAAACGATCAGGCTGATCACCAGATAGGTCAGCATCATCAACAGCATACATTCCAACTCGCGCCCGGTCTGGTTTGAGGTGATGCCGCCCAGAGTGCCTTTGAGATCAAGGTAGCTGATGGCGATGCCCAGCGTCGTGTTCTTGGTGATGTTAAGGTATTGGCTGATCAGCGGCGGGATGATCACCCGCAGCGCCTGTGGCAAGATAACCAGGCTCATGATGCGGCCCGGACGCAGGCCCAAGGCGGCGGCGGCCTCGGTTTGGCCGCGCGAAATGGCCAGAATGCCGGCACGGACGGCCTCGGCGATATAGGTGGCCGAATAGACCGACAGCGCAAGCAAAAGGGCGGTGAAGGAATGGGCAATGGCGATGCCGCCGGTAAAGTTGAAGCCCTTGAGCACCGGGTAATCAAGGTGAAAGCCCATGGCGATCAGCAACGCCAGGATCGGGGCAAACAGGATCAGCAGGCTTTTCCACCAGATCACCGGGCGCACGCCGGTGGCTTCCTGAGTGATCTTGGTCCGCGCCCGCAAGGCGTTGTTGACATAGACCGAGCCGAAGATCACCAGGACAATGGCCAAGAACGACAGGTTCACCGAAAAGCCACCGATCTCAACCGAGCCAAAGCCGCGATCCAGAACCGGGGCTGGAAGATCCGAGCCACGATTGGTGACGGCCATGGAATTGAACAGGTTCATCGAAGCCTTTGGCGTCTCGCCTGCGGCGATCATCGCATCGGTCAGGCGGTAATCATTGGGCGCGGGGCGGGCCTCTGACATGAAGGTGAAGAAAAGGATGATCCACAACAGCAGCGGGACGTTGCGGAACACTTCGATATAAACGGTGACGATGCGCGAGATCAGCCAGTTGTGCGACAGGCGCAGCACCCCGGCGATCACGCCGATGATGGTGGCAAGGATACAGGCAAAGAAGGCGACAACCAGAGTGTTCAGCAAGCCGACAATCGCGGCGCGCAGATGATTGTCATCATTGGTATAGGGGATCAGGTGTTGGCCAATATCATAGCCAGCGCGTTGCCACAGGAAGGAGAAATTGATGTCCTTGCCCTTTTCTGCAAGGTTGGTCATCAGATTGCCCAAGAGCCACGAGATTGCCAGCAGGACAAGTCCCAGCACGATCACCTGAATCGTGTAAGACCTGAACCGCGTGTCATAGATAAGCATGCTCAGCCGAAAGCCATCTTTCGGCGGGTCAACCGCTAGTGTCATGAGATACCCCTGTTTCCCGTCTGGATGGTGGCCTTTGGCCTTGGTTCGGGAGCTTGATGTCCCGACAGATCAGGTATTGCAGAAAGCTCGGGCGCATCCTTGGATGCGCCCGAGTTGGTCAGATCACCGGAACGGCGGAGCGTATTGCAGGCCGCCTTGGGTCCAGAGC
>CBDUEF010000427.1:0-2703 GCA_965366095.1 uncultured Cypionkella sp.
AAAATGGCCGCGTAAGTTCTACGAATGCACCCCGTTAGAAATGGGGGGATTACCCGATGGCCTCAATCCCAGAGAGATGGCATTCGCAAAACTGAAAACGCTACCCCGAAAGGCGGCAGTCCGGACCTATGATCAGCTCTTTCAGGCCGTCGGCCATGTCTGTGAACTGTTCACACAAGAGGAGTACTACAACTCCTTCAAAGCCGCAGGGTATGAAACCGATTAAACGCGACACGCTCTAAGTCACAGAGGGTAGATTAATCCTAACGATATGGCCCGTCCGACGGCTTGGGTGGTGTTTAAGGCAAACAATTTGTCGCGGCTTGATCGCAGATGCACTTCGACGGTTCGATTTGAAATACCCAAAATATCCCCAATATCTTGATTAGACTTACCAGCCGCCGCCCATTGGAGGATTTCCCTCTCACGCGTGGAAAGGGTTGGAAATCGCAAGACCTGCGAGAGAACATCCGTCCGCATGACGGTATCATGGATGTGCACCGCGACGGATTGAAGATCAACAAGGATATTCTGAACCAGTTTGTCCCATTCTGTCACGGCGCATTTTCGGGTGACGCTCAGCATCCCGATATCACCATAAGGACCGCGAACGGGAATTGTCAGGCCTTGGTCGGTGATGCCAAAATCCTCGGCATCCCGGAAAACGGTGTGAAAATCCTTGTCGTGCTCAAGCCGTCGCCAATCCACGGGTGCAATGCTTCGGCTGGCGCGGTGAAGGGTGGGGTCAATATTCTGAAAGTTCTGTTTTACGTAGTGGAGTTTCCATTCGTCACTGTAATTGACATAACCATGTACAGATCCGGCAACGGGATTAATGCCTGCATAGGCTGCGTGATCAAGCTCGAAGCGATCGCACAATTGATCTAGAAAGGTCGTGAAACGATCCTGCCCATTGGGCAATGCCCCCAAATCAATCAGCTGCATGGTGGCCTATGCATGATACAGGCTGGACCCTCTCCCAGAAATAAAAGCCGCTAAGCTTGTACGGCCAGTCGCTTTGGGCGCGTGCCCAATCATCTGACTAGAACCGAAGCACGTGGATCATGCAGCAAAAATCGCGTAACTAAAAGAAGAGTTTGATCAAGTGCGGCGCCGCGGCAACGCAGATGAAATTCCAAAGACGCTGACCATCACTGTCGAGACGTTGAGAAAAGTGGTGCCGGAGAAGGGACTCGAACCCCCGACCCCATCATTACGAATGATGTGCTCTACCAGCTGAGCTACACCGGCACGTCTTTTCAAGGAATTTGCGAACCCCTGAATTGTGTCAACTGGTTAGGTGTGACACCTTAAGTTAGGGTTCTGACGGACAAAAACCCTAACTTGATCAATGAATCACCGTCACAGTGGCCGCGTCTTAGCACTGCACGGTCTTTATGGGTAGTCCTAATTTGCACTTCGCACGACTGCGGCCAAATCAATGACTTCGGCCGCACTTTCCGGTTGATCGACAGCTTCCTTAGGCTTTGTCGGTGCATTTACCAACAAAGGCAGGATTTCGGCGCCAGTCGCGCTTTGACCAATGCTTTCGGCCGGCTCACGCCAGCTTAGAGTGTCGAAACCCGCACAATTTTCGCATATCGGTTGCCATGAAGAATGAATGGCCTGACAATTATCGCAACACCATTGTGGCCCACGCGGAGCTGTCAATGCCTTGGAAAGCCAGCCGCGCACGATCGAATCGTCACTGCCCTCCCCGCGCTCGATCGCCGCCATGATTGCCAGCGCGCGCTGAGTTGGATGACGTGTCACGATATCACCCAAAGCACGCCGGGCTGCGGGAAAATCATCGGCAACAACGTTTAATTCGGCCAAAAGAAGCTTTGTCTCGTCATCGTTGGGCAGCAAGGTTGTTAAACTGCGAAAGCGTTTAAGGCGGGCATCGGCGGATTCTTCCGGCTCTATTTCGGCAAAGGCCGCGGCAAGATCAGGATGGGGGCGCATCTCCCACGCCTTCTTCAACACTCGCGTTGCCCCACGTTTGTCACCTTTGTCAATCAGGGCGCGCGCCGCCATGGTGGCTGCCGGAATCAGATCGGGTGATTGCTTATTTGCAGCAATGGCCGCCTCGCGGGCTTCGATACTAGAGGAGTCATCCACTAGGGCGCGCGCACCCTGCAAAGCCAGAATAGCATCCCTGCGCCGATAAACCGCCTTGGGAAGTGCTCCGGACTTCATCTTGGCCCCAAGTGTGGCCCGCGCGCCGACCCAATCTGACCTTTCTGATTGTAGCTTCAGCAGGATATCCTGCGTTTCCGCATGCTTGGGTTTTAGGATGAGCGCCCTTTCAGCCAGCTTCAGGGCTGTCTCTGTATCCCCCTCTGATAGCTTTTGACGCATCAGGCCCTGAACCCCTACAAAGCGGGTCGTATCGTCGCCGAGAAGTGTCATATAGGCTTCGCCAGCGCGCTTTGAGTCCCCTATTGATTCCGCTGCCTGTGCAATCAGAAGCGTGGTCAATTGAGGTTCACGCAGAAGTTTTTCTGCACGCTGAGCACGCAACAGCGCAAGTCGGCCCTCACCGGCTGCCAGTGCAACCATGCCGTCCCGGAGGATCTGATAGCCCTTGCGCTCGCGGTTACGGTCGAAATAGCGGGAAATGGCGGTTTCATCGCCACTGTGAAATTTGAAGGATGGAACGATCACGCCCATCAACCTACTCAAAAACCAAATAGCCGCCAA
>CBDUEF010000428.1:0-2682 GCA_965366095.1 uncultured Cypionkella sp.
CGAAGGCAGCAGGGTTCGGAAATCCCCCACCTAAACAAACACTTCCGTCACCGTAGCCGCCCCTTACCAAGGGTGTGCTCAGCCTCTGAGCAACTGCAGCGCCGGCTGTTCGTTTCGAGTTTCCCCGTCGAACGTGGCGGCTGATTAGACGCAAACTGTGGGGCTTGCAAGTGCAAAGTCGCGCCATGCCACTGGACCAGCTTGCGCGGCTGGGTTAGGAACGCTGCCATGACAGATAATCCCGAGACTCCAGCGAAAAACGCTGTAAAACCTGGTCGCCATCTGGATCGGGACATCAAGGCCGAGGCGCGTGACAAGCGCTTGAAGGCGGCGCTAAAAGCAAATATGGCGCGACGCAAAGCACAATCGCGCGCGCGGGCGGATCAGAATATCCTGTCTGCGGGTGACGAAAACAGCAACGAGTGAGGGCAGTCTGATGGATTCGATTCTGGTCAAGGGAAATGGGCCGCTGAACGGGGTGATCCCGATTGCGGGGGCCAAGAACGCTTGCCTGACCCTGATGCCCGCGACCCTGCTGTCGGAAGAGCCGCTGACGCTGACCAATGCGCCGCGACTTTCCGATATCGCCACGATGACGCAGCTTTTGCAATCGCTGGGGGCCGAGGTTGCCAGCCTGCAAGGCGGGTTGGTGCTGGCGATGTCGAGCCACAAGATCGACAACCACACCGCCGATTATGACATCGTGCGCAAGATGCGGGCCTCTATTCTGGTGCTGGGGCCGATGCTGGCACGCGATGGTCATGCGATTGTCTCGCTTCCTGGCGGTTGTGCGATTGGCGCGCGCCCGGTGGATTTGCACTTGAAAGCGCTTGAGGCTTTGGGGGCCGAGTTGGAGCTGCGCGATGGCTATGTTCATGCCAAGGCGATTGGCGGGCGGTTGCGCGGGGCGGTGGTGGAGTTTCCGTTTGTCTCGGTTGGGGCCACCGAAAACGCGCTGATGGCGGCCACGCTGGCCAAAGGCACCACGGTGATCAAGAACGCCGCGCGCGAGCCGGAAATCGTTGATCTCGCCCGTTGCCTGCGCCGCATGGGCGCGCAGATTGAGGGCGAGGGCAGCAGCACCATCACCATTCAGGGCGTTGATCGCTTGGGCGGGGCGACGCATCCGGTGGTGACGGACCGGATCGAGCTTGGCACCTATATGCTGGTGCCGGCGATTTGCGGCGGCGAGGTGGAATGTCTGGGCGGGCGAATGGATCTGGTTGCGGCCTTTGCCGAAAAGCTGGATGAGGCCGGGGTTTCGGTAACAGAAACCGAGCGGGGGCTGAAAGTCAGCCGCAAGAATGGCCGGGTGAAGGCGGTGAATGTCACGACAGAACCTTTCCCCGGTTTTCCGACCGACTTGCAGGCGCAGATGATGGCGCTCTTGTGCACTGCCGAGGGCACCTCGGTGTTGGAAGAGAAAATTTTCGAGAACCGCTTCATGCATGCGCCCGAACTGCTACGGATGGGCGCGCAGATTGATGTGCATGGCGGCCATGCCACCGTGACCGGGGTTGAAAAGCTGCGGGGCGCGCGGGTGATGGCCACCGATCTGCGGGCCTCGGTGTCGCTGATCTTGGCGGGTCTTGCGGCTGAGGGTGAAACCGTGGTCAGCCGGGTTTATCATCTGGATCGCGGCTATGAGCGGGTTGAGGAAAAGCTGCGGGCCTGTGGCGCGCAAATCGAGCGGATCTCGGGATGAGTGACGCAAGCTTTGAGGACGGCGCCGAAGCGCCGCTGCGCCTGATCGCGCAAGACGCGGAAAGCCTGTCGGTGCTGTCGGCGCTGTTGCAGGACGCGGTGTTTCTGGCCTCGGATATGCGCTATGATCGGGTGAAACGCCGCTTTGCGCTGTTGCTAAGCCGTTTTCGCTGGGAGGATGTGCCGCGCGCCGAACGCGCCGGGCACAGCTATGAGCGGGTGCGCGCGATGTTGGTTTTTGACAATGTGCAGGCAGTGCAAAGCCATGACATCGACCGGGCAGACAAAGTAGCCGGGTTGGAAATGCTGTCGATCGGCTTTCAGCCCACAGATCAGGGCGCGGGCCGGGTGTTGTTTGCTTTGGCCGGCAAGGGCGAATTGTCGCTGACTGTCGAAGTGATCGAGGCCACGCTTGCCGATGTGACGCGCCCGCATCAAGCGATTGCCAAACCCAGCCACCCGGAAAATTAAGCGCCGCGCGGGGCGCAGGGGTGGATGTCGCATCCTGCCACCTTGCAAAGGCGGGCCAGATTGGGGGGCAGGGCGTGATCGGTGAAAAGCGCGTTCAAATCCGACAGGTTGGCCAGCCGCACCGGGGCCACGCGGGTGAATTTCGAGCGATCCGCCACCAAAAATGCCTGCCGCGCCTGTTGCAAGATGGTCTTGGATACCCGCACTTCGGCCAGATCAAAATCAAGCAAATCGCCGTCGTCATCTATTGCCGAAACCCCGATCACCGCAAAATCGGCTTTGAAATGGCGAAACTGCTGCACGGTCAATTCGCCCACCAAACCGCCATCCTCGCGCCGTAACGCGCCGCCCGTCACGATCACTTCGCAGCCGGGGTTATAGGCCAGGATATTGGCAACATTCATGTTATTGGTGATCACCGTCAGATTGCGGTGGCGCAAAAGCTCGCGCGCGACGGCCTCGGTGGTGGTGCCAAGATTGAGGATCACGCTGGCGTTGTCGGGAATA
>CBDUEF010000429.1:0-2668 GCA_965366095.1 uncultured Cypionkella sp.
AGGCTGTAACCGACCAAGCGGCGGCGGATCAGGCTGCGGCGGATAAAGCGGCGGCGGATCAGGCTGTAACCGACCAAGCGGCGGCGGATCAGGCTGCGGCGGATAAAGCGGCGGCAGATCAGGCGGCGGCAGCAGAGCCAACCGCCGCGGCCGCCGGCGAAGCGGTGGTTACTGACGCGATCAAGGATCCCAGCACGGGCTTGATGGCGGCGGCACCCTCTGAAGAAGCCGTGGCGCCGGTAGTGGCCCCGGTGCCGACTGAGGCCGAAGTGGAAACGCTGTCAACCATCCTTGGGACGGATGAGGCTGCGGCCTTTGCGGCCCCGGCGGCAGCGGCTCTGGTCGATGATCCGGCAACCGCCGGTGCATGGGGCAAGGGCAATAAACCCGCTGATGCGCCGGCCTCTTCGGGCGTTGTTGCGGCAACGACGGAAGTCTTGACCGACATGACGGCCCGGACCTCGACCAAAGAATTCACCCGTGCTCCGGTTTCGGTTGGTGATGGCAAGAAAAGCGGCCTGTCGGATCTGGAAAAGGTGGGTCTGGTGGCGCTGGGCGCTTTGGTGGTGGGCGCGATCATCAATGAGGGCAAGAAGGACCAACGCAAGGTGGTGTCGAACACCGGCGACCGCGTTGTCGTGCAAAACCCTGATGGCTCGTATCAGGTCTACAAGGATGACGATGCGGTCATTCGCCGTCCCGGTTCGACGGTGCGCACCGAGACCTTCAAGGATGGCTCGACCCGGTCCATCGTCGAGCGCAAGGACGGCACCCAGATCGTCACGATCCGGGACGCTTCGGGCCGGGTGTTGCGCCGCGCACAATACGACAACCTTGGCCGTGAACTGGTGCTGATCGACGATTTGCAACCCGAAGAGGTGGTGGTGATCCGCGATCTGCCAAAGCCAAAGAAAAAGCGGGTCGTGATTTCAACCCAAGACGGGGACGCCGCCTTTAAGGCCGCGTTGGCCGCGGCAGATGCCGAACGGATCGGGCGCAAATTCAGTCTGCGCCAGATCAGGGAAATATCCGAAGTGCGCCAATTGGCGGCCACCATTGATGTCGACAACATCACCTTTGATTCCGGCTCGTCGGCGATTACGGCGGCTCAGGCGCAAAACCTGGCCGATCTGGGGCGCCTGATGCAGAACATCATTGATGACAACCCGGCAGAACTGTTCTTGATCGAGGGCCATACCGACGCGGTCGGCTCGGCGGCGTCCAACCTTGCGCTGTCGGACCGGCGGGCGGAATCAGTGGCGCTGGCCTTGACCGAGTATTTCGACATCCCGCCGGAAAATATGGTGGTGCAGGGTTATGGCGAATCCGAATTGCGGATTGACACCCAAAGCGATGAGCGGGCCAACCGCCGCGCCGCGGTGCGCATCATCTCGCCGCTGATGCGTGTGGCGTCAAAATAGAACGGTTGCCCCGGAGAAATCCGGGGCAGTTTGCAAAAGAAAAGGCGCACGGAACCCGTGCGCCTTTTGACATTTCGTAACCGATGAAACGGTTATTTCGGACCGATCATCATCACCATCTGGCGACCTTCCAGCCGGGGCATCGACTCGATCTTGCCAAACTCGGCAACATCAGCGGCCACCCGGTTCAGCAATTCAAGACCGAGATCCTGGTGGGCCATTTCGCGGCCCCGAAAGCGCAGAGTGACCTTGACCTTGTCGCCCTCATCCAGAAACTTCAGGACCGAGCGCATTTTCACATCATAATCATGGATATCCGTGCCGGGACGGAACTTGATTTCCTTGATCTCGATGATGTGCTGCTTTTTGCGGGCCTCGGCCTCACGCTTTTGGGTCTCATATTTATACTTGCCGAAATCCATGATCTTGCACACGGGCGGCTCGGCATTGGGAGAGATTTCCACCAGATCAAGTCCGGCCTCTTCGGCCATGGCCATGGCGCGGGCCGGGGTGACGACTCCGACGTTTTCGCCATCAGCGCCGATCAGTCGAATTTCCGGGGAGCGGATGCGATCATTGATGCGCGGGCCGGTTTCGCGTTGCGGCGGGGCGTTGTGAGGTCTGCGGGCTATGGTGGACGTCCTTCATGTGATTGACAGCGCTGGCAAGATAGACCCTAGCGCGCTGGGCTTCAACCGCAATTGCGCAAGGAATTGCTTTGGATTGGGGCGGGGCTTTTCAAATGCTCACGATTCTGTCATATCGCGGATTAACCGAACGCTGTCTTTCGGTATCAGGAGAAAAACTATGAACAAGAATGTCATCATCGGCCTTGTGCTGATCCTCGCTGCCGGTGGCGGTTATTATCAATTCAGCATGAAGCCCGCGCAGGAAGCTGCAGCAATTGCCAAAGCTGCTGACGAAGCTGCTGCCAAAACCGCCGCAGATGCGGCTGCAGTTGCAAAGGCTGCTGAAGATGAGGCTGCTGCTGCGGCCAAGAAAGTGGCTGATGAAGCTGCCGCTGCTGCTACAACCGCGACCACCGCCACCACCGAGGCTGCGACGGCCACCACTGAGGCAGCCACCACTGCGACGACCGACGCGATGGCCGTGTTGGACCCGGCCAATTTCGACGCGGCCAAGATCAATGCCATGATCGACGCATCTACCCTCGACGATGCCACCAAAGGCACGCTGAAATCGGGCGTCGATGCCGCTGCGGGCAACCCTGCACTGGTTGAAGGCGC
>CBDUEF010000430.1:0-2665 GCA_965366095.1 uncultured Cypionkella sp.
GAATAATCGGGGTTCAGCGCCGCATCGAAAAAGTTTTTGCCGATCCCGCCGGTAGAGAAATACATATCCACCACCACCGAGCCGGTGATCATCAGCACAAAGGCCGTGCCGAGATAGGAAATCACCGGGATCAGTGCCGGTTTCAGCGCATGGCGGATGATCACCTTCCACATGGGCAGGCCTTTGGCCTTGGCGGTGCGGATGTGGTTTGAGGTGAGCACCTCCAGCATCGACGAGCGGGTGATCCGCGAGATCGACGCCATATAGGAGGTGGCCAGCGCGATCACCGGCATCACCACATAGGGCCATTTTCCGCCCTCCCAACCGCCACCGGGCAACCAGCCCAGCCATAGCGTGAACACCAGCACCAAAATCGGCGCCATCACGAAATTCGGCAGCACCTGCGCGCCGATGGAAATGCCAACGGCCAGATAATCGAGCCAGGTGTTGTGAAAAATTGCGGCCAGAACGCCAAAAGTTACCCCAACCACCACCGCGACCACAAAGGCAATCGAGCCGTAATAGAGCGTGACCGGAAAGCCCTGCGCGATGATCTCATTCACCGTGCGGTCTTTGTAGATGAAGGAGGGGCCGAAATCGAAATGCGCCACAATCCCCCAGACATAGGAAATCATCTGCCGCCACATCGGCTGATCCAGCCCATATTTGGCGTTCAGATTGGCCAGAACCTCGGGCGGCAGCTTTTTCTCCATGGTGAAGGGGCCACCGGGGGCGGCATGCATCAACAAAAAGGACAGCACGATCAGCACCAGCAGCGTCGGCACGGCAATCGCCAACCGCTTGAGAATAAAGGGAAGCATTCTGGGCACCCGGTAAATGGCCGAAAACGGCCCCCCCGGATTTGGGGGGGCCGCAATGGTCAAAGCGTCAAAGGCTTACTTCTGGATCCGGTAAAGATCCTTGGCATACCAGGTTTGCTGCACGTTGTTTTGCGGCAGGCCTTTGATGTCGGATTTGATCATATCAACCTTGGCGTAGTGATAGATCGGGATCATCGGCATGTCGGCGGCGAGAAGTTCCTCGGCCTTGGTGTAGTTCGGGTTCGGATCGACCATGGTCTTGGCGTCCTTCAACAGCTTGTCATATTCGGCATTGGCATATTTGCCGTCGTTATGACCGGAGTAGCCGGTGAAGAGATCAAGGAAGGTCGAGGCCTCGTTATAGTCGGCGCACCAAGCGTAACGGGCCATCTCGAAATCGCCGGCCTGCATCTTGTCGGTGTGAACCTTCCATTCAAAGTTTTGCGGCGTCATCTCGACGCCCAGCTTTTGCTTCCACATCTGCTGGATCGCCACGGCGATTTTCTGATGCGCCTCGGAGGTGTTGTAATTCAGCGTGACTTTCAACGGATTGTCCGGGCCATAGCCCGCCTCGGCCAGCAGGGCCTTGGCTTTCTCGTCACGCTCGGCCTGAGTCCAGCCCGCGTAATCAATGGTCGGCATCACAAAGCCGTTCATTGCCCAATGGGTCCAGTTATAGGCGGGCTTCTGGCCGCCTTGCAGGATGTTGTTGACGATGATGTCGCGGTCCACCGCATAGGACAGCGCCTTGCGCACGCGGATATCTTTCAGCGCTTCGTTGCCCTTACCATCGGCCAGATTGATGATATAGGTATAAGAGCAGGAATAGGGGGTAGAGATCGCCTCATCGGGGAATTCGGCCTTGAGGCGCGGATATTGCCCGGCGGGAACCTGCGTGCGGTCCAACTCGCCCGCCTGATAGCGGGTCAGGGCGGCGTTCTCGTCATTGATGGTCACGCCGGTGACCGGCGACATGATCACATTGGCCGCATCCCAATAGGTTGGCGATTTCTCCATGACGATCTTTTCGCCAAGGATATGCTGCTTGAGCAGATAAGCGCCGTTGCCGACGATATTCTCGGGCTTGGTCCAATCGGCCCCGAATTTCTCGATCGTGGCCTTGGGGGTCGGGAAGGTGGACGTGTGGGTCAGCATTTTCGGGAAATAGGGCAGGGGGGCCAGGATTTTGACCTCAAGCGTGTGGTCATCCAGCGCCTTCACGCCCAGATCGGACGGGGGCATCTTGCCTGCGATGATGTCTGAAGCATTTTGCACCTGCATCAGCTCCATATACCAAGCGTATTCGGATGCGGTTTTCGGATCGACCAGCCGCTGCCAGGAATACACGAAATCGCCCGCGACAACCGGATCGCCGTTGGACCATTTCGCCTCGGGGCGCAGGTGGAAAGTATAGGTGGTCAGGTCTGCGGAAATGTCATGCGAGAGCGCCACGGCGGGGATCAGGTTGCCCGAGCCGTCCTCATCATAAAGCCCCTCGAAAATTGACCGAATGGCGTCGCTGTCTTCCACCGAGGAGGCAATCTGCGGATCAATGGATTTGATCGCATCCAGCATCCAATAGTTATAGGCCTGATTGGCCGCCAGTTCCTCGCCCGTGCGCGGGTTGGTATCGGCAAAGGCCATGCCGCCCAGCGATAGCGCCAGGACAGTGGACAGAAGCAGACGTCCTTTCATGGGAACCTCCTGAATTGGGTTGTGCGGTTATGCTCCGCAGATGAGGAAAGAGACTAGGCAAGAGGGGCGCAGAAACAAGCCCTAACGGGCGAAACTCCCTTGCGGCATATTGGCAAAATGACGGAGCGGCGCAGCACAATGTAGTGGAC
>CBDUEF010000431.1:0-2664 GCA_965366095.1 uncultured Cypionkella sp.
GCACATGACCGCCCCAATGATTTTCGCCCCCGAAGTTGCCGCCGCCCTCAAGGCCGGGCGTCCGGTGGTTGCACTGGAAAGCACCATCATCACCCATGGCATGCCGTTTCCGCAAAATGTTGAAACCGCCCGTGCCGTCGAGGCCGAGGTGCGCGCCCATGGGGCAACGCCTGCCACGATCGCCATCATGGCCGGGCATATCCACATCGGTCTGACCGCGCCCGAGTTGGACACTTTGGGCCAGTGCCATGATGCGATGAAGGTCTCGCGCGCCGATCTGGCCGTGTGCCTGACCTCGGGGCGCACCGGGGCCACCACGGTTGCGGCCACGATGATCTGCGCCGCGCAGGCGGGGATTGCGGTGTTTGCCACCGGCGGCATCGGCGGTGTGCATCGCGGCGCCGAAACCAGTTTTGATATTTCCGCCGATCTGCCCGAATTGGGGGCCACGGCGGTGACTGTGGTGGCCGCCGGCGCCAAGGCGATTCTGGATCTTCCCAAAACGCTGGAAGTGCTGGAGACCGCCGGGGTTCCGGTGATCGCCTTTGGCCAAGACGCATTTCCGGCGTTCTGGTCGCGCGACAGCGGCATGAAATCACCCCTGCGGTTGGATCATGCGCGCGAAATCGCCGCCGCCCATCTGATGCGCGCAAAGCTGGGGCTGCCGGGCGGACAGTTGGTCGCCAATCCGATCCCTGAGGCAGATGAAATTTCCCGCGATGTTATCGGCCCGGTGATCGAGACAGCACTTGCCGAGGCGACCGCCCAAGGCATCGCCGCCAAAGCCGTGACGCCGTTCTTGTTGCAGCGCATATTCGAGCTGACCAAGGGGCGCTCGCTCGCCTCCAACATTGCGCTGGTCTTGAACAACGCCCGGCTTGCCTCGGCAATTGCCATCGAAATCGCCGCGATGCGTTCCAAAGGCTGACACCGCGCGACACTGCCCATTGTGCAAGGGCGCGGCGCTGCATAGATTGGCCTCGCCAATCAAGGAGCCTTCATGTCAAACCCCGTTGTCCCTCCGCGCCGTACGGTGTTTGGTGCCCTGCGCGCCTCGTTCCTGACCGGATTGGTCGTGGTGCTGCCGGTTGGCCTGACGTTCTATGTGATCTGGGCGGTAACCGGCTGGATTGATGGCTGGATCGTGCCGCTGATCCCCTCCTCCTGGAAGCCGGATGCATTGGTGCGCTATTACCTTGGCCCCGAAAGCCGCTTTCCGGTGCGCGGCGTCGGGGTGCTGGTGTTTTTGGTGTTCACCGCCTTTATCGGCTGGCTGGCGCGTGGGCTGATCGGGCGCACGGTGATCCATCAGGCCGAAACGCTGGTGGACCGGATGCCGGTGGTCCGCTCGGTCTATTCCGGGGTCAAACAGATCACCGAAACCTTTTTCGGCAAATCCGAGAAAAGCTTTGACCGCACCTGTCTGGTCGAATTTCCCCGCCAGGGCACCTGGGCTGTGGGCATGGTCGCCGCCACGCCCAAGGGCGAGATCGCCGAGCGCCTGCCGCAAGACCATGAGATGATTGCGGTGTTCATGGCGCTGACGCCGCTGACGTCGGGGATGTTGCTTTATGTGCCGGCCAAGGATGTGATCATGATGGATCTCAAACCCGATGAGGCGATCAAGCTGATCGTCTCGGCGGGTCTGGTCTATCCGGTCAGCAAAGAGGTGATCGAGGCCGTGATCTCGGCGCAATAGTCAAAGCGCTGTCCAGCCGCCATCCACCGAGATTGTGGTGCCGGTCACCTGATCCGCCGCCGGGCTGCACAGATAGACCGCCGTGCCGCCGATCTGGCCCACCGTCGCAAATTGCCGCGACGGCTGGCGCTGCAGCATCACCTCGCGGATCACCGTCTCGCGGTCCATGCCATGCACCTGCATCTGACCGGGGATTTGCGCCTCAACCAGTGGCGTCAGCACATAGCCGGGGCAAATCGCGTTGCAGGTGATCCCCTGCCCCGCCGTCTCCAGAGCCACGGTTTTCGACAGGCCCACCACCCCATGCTTGGCCGCGATATAGGCCGATTTATAGGGCGAGGCGGTCAAGCCATGCGCCGAGGCGATATTAACCACCCTGCCCCAGCCCTTGGCCCGCATCATCGGCAAAGCCACGGCGGTGGTGTGAAAGGCCGAAGTCAGGTTGATCGCAATGATCTGGTCCCATTTCTCGGTCGGGAATTCGTCAATCGGCGCCACGAATTGAATGCCGGCATTGTTGACCAGAATATCGCAGGCCCCGGCCTTTTCGATCAGCCCCCGGCACTCGACGCCTTTCGACATATCGGCGGCGATGTAGCGCACGTTCACGTCAAAGCGCTTGGCCAGATCGCTCGCAAGTTCGTGATCCTCACTGCGGTCGGTGAAACTGTTCAACACGATGTCGGCCCCGGCCCGTGCCAATTCTTCGGCCACACCCAGACCGATCCCGGAATTAGATCCGGTGATGACGGCGGTTTTTCCAGATAACATCATGGCGCAGACCCCTTGGCGATTTATGACGGCCAAACCCATAGCCGATCCCGCAGACCAAGAGAAGCATATGGGCGGGACCAAAACCATGCCACCCGCCAAACCCGCCGAAAGATTCAAAAAAAACGCCAGCACGAAGCTGGCGTTAAGTTATTGAGGCAGGTTTCATACAGGCAAGAAACCTATCGAGCAGT
>CBDUEF010000432.1:0-2662 GCA_965366095.1 uncultured Cypionkella sp.
TGGGCTGTGCTGATCTGGCGAAAGTGCGAGTCGGCGGATTTTCCAAGGGCATGCGGCAGCGCATTGGCCTTGCGCAAGCCATCCTGCATCAGCCGCAAGTGCTGTTTCTGGATGAGCCAACCTCGGGGCTTGATCCGATGGGCATCAAGATGCTTCGCGATCTGATCAAGCGGCTGAACACCGATTTCGGCATGACAATTTTCATGAACACCCATCTGATTTCCGAGATTGCCAAGACCTGCACCAGTATCGCGGTGCTCAGCCATGGAAAATTGGTCTATCACGACCGGATCGAGGCGGTGGCCGCGCGCTATGGGGATGATGCCGCACTGGAAGAGCTTTACCTCTCGCTCACTCCGCAGGGCCGTCTGGCCGAGGTGGCCTGATGGCCGACCTGTCGCCCAAATGGCTGATCGCGAGCCAATCCGCCCGATTTGTCCTTCGAGAACGCACCGTTGCGCTGCTGTCTGCACTGTTCGTGATGCTTGTGTTGATCTCGGCGTGGCTAGGCTATTCGGCAACGTCCACGGTGGATCAGATCTATGTCGACGCAGCGGCTTTCTTGAAAGCGGCGGGCCAACCGGTGCCGACGAACCCGGTGCTTGATATTTCGCCGCTATCTCTGATGCGGAATATGTCGGTCTATGTGACACTGATCGGGGCGCTTTCAGCGATTGTAATTGGCAATCGGCTGGTCAGCATTATCGCAAAGCGGGGGTGCTGCCGCTGATCGGTATCCGTCCCATGAGTCGCAGCGCCTATGCTGATGGCAAGATCGCCGCGCTGTTTGGTCTGGTATTTGGGCTGATCGTTGTCGCCGCCGTGATGGCCGGTGTGGGGCTTTGTTGCGCAAATCAGCTGACGAATGGGGCTCCCCTTTCCCCGAACGGATTTATCCCATGGCTTTTGTGACAGGGATGCCAAGGGCGGTGTAGCCATTCAGGATCGCGATACGAACCTGAACCTCCGCGACCTGTCGGTTGAAGTCGCGCGCCATGAGGCGCTGACCCAGCAGTTTCATGCAATGCATCCAATCGTCGGGAAACCGATCCCCCGGATCGTTTTCTGACCCTCCTCATATCTCGACGCGGCTTCGGCGGTGATATCCGCTCCAGTTCCGCCAGAGTGCTCGACCCAGATATTTTGACGCGCGGAGTGCGTCGTTCCTGGCGATGGCCCCGGCGGTGGTTGGCGTCCATGGCTGGGCATTTCTACGCGGCGGGCTGACTGCGGCAGCGCCGCAGTCAGCCCCTCTCGTGCATGTGAACATGCACTGCCGGGCAAGCGGATGGCGTTATGGCATCTGCGCGTGTCGTAGGCGCCATCCGCAGTCACGCTGCCGATGTGCTGATCGCGCGGAATCTGGTTGAGCAGATGAGGTAACATCGGCGCATCCCCGGTGTTGCTCCCCGTGATCTCGACGGCTCTGATTTCCAATGTTTGCTCATCAATGCCAATGTGGATCTTACGCCAAACGCGCCGTTTGAGGCCGCCATGCTTGCGGGCATTCCACTCGCCTTCCCCTTCCGTTGCCCGGCAGGCGCGTCCGCAGGATGCGGCCGAGAGGGGACCTTGATGCCCCTCGCCGGTTCGCTCGAACCGGTGGCGCTTACCGGCTCGATGTCGATCAGCAGGTGCAGCGGGCCCTTCGTGCCGCGATACGGAATGTTGACCGCAAGCGTCCTTTGGCGTCGGCAGATGGTGCTGAAATCTGGAACAACCCAGTCCAGACCTGTCAGCCGCAAGAGGCTTTCCACAAAGCCCCCTCGCCATGGTCACTCGGACCAGTGGCGTTTCCATGGCTCGATCTGCCGAAGCGCCAGTCCGAACAGCACTTTCATGGTCAGGCACGTCTGGATCGCGGCGTCGCTAAACGTCTGCAATCTCCCCCTCATGCCGGAAGGTTTGGCAGCCCAGTTCATCTCCGGATCGAACCAGCCTTACGGCGATTGCAGGCAATGGCATACCGGCCAATGGATCGTCAATGACCCGCGGCGCTTAAGCGCCGCATTATACGCAGCCCAGTTCATGGTCTTGTAAGTAGGCGATGTCGGTTTGCTCATGCCAGCCTGCTACCACACTGGATTCACAACATGAATCCCCGATAGATTTGCGCAACAGAGCCGCTTGGTCCCTTTGCAATGCCGGTTTCCATCTCCACGATGGCGACGGCGCAGCCTTTCGTCGCAAGATATTCAGCCGTCTCACATCCCACGACGCCGCCGCCGATAACCACCACCCGACTGGATACGTTTTGCTCACCAGCAAGCACCTTCAAGGCATCACAGACGTTTGGGCCATCGCCACCGGGAATCGGCGGGATGACGCTTGACGCGCCGACCGTCACGATCACTGCGTCGGGGGTCAGTGCCTGAACCGACGCGGTTGTGGCAATTTCGCCTAGGCGCAGGACCACCCCTACGGTGTGGATCGCCTGTGCAAGATCCTCTATGGCGCGGCGGATTTCGATCTTGCGCGGCGGCACTTCGGCGATGTTCAACTGCCCGCCCAACCGGGTTTCCTTTTGGAACAGCGTTACCTTGTGGCCCTTTCTTGCTGCCACGCGCGCGGCTTCTAGACCAGCGGGGCCGCCTCCGATAACCACGATGGTCTTTTTGACCTTCTCCTGGGTGATGATGCGGCTTTGCTCACAGCCATTCTC
>CBDUEF010000433.1:0-2657 GCA_965366095.1 uncultured Cypionkella sp.
CATGCTGCGCAGCGATGGCACTGAAATCCTTGAATTTGGCCCCCATGCCTACCGCCCCTATACTGCATCCGAACAGGCAACGATCCGCGCGGCCTTCGGCCAATGGCCGGGCGACCCCGATGTTGCCGCCGCCGCCGAAGTGGTCGAAACCGCCCATGCCGAAGTGATGGAGCGCTTCTCCGGCGTCGATCTGATCGGCTTTCACGGCCAGACCCTCGCGCATGATCCGGCCAATCGGCGCACCCATCAAGCCGGCAATGGCGCACTTTTGGCGCAGGCTTTGGGCAAGCCGGTGGTCTGGGATTTCCGCTCTACGGATGTCGAACTCGGCGGGCAGGGCGCGCCTTTGGCCCCGTTCTATCACCACGCCTGCGCCCGCTGGATCAAGGCAACCGAGCCGCTCGCCATCCTCAACCTCGGCGGTGTCGGCAACCTCACATGGATCGACCCTGCCCAACCCGAATCCGCGCTTCTGGCCTTTGACACCGGCCCCGCCAACGCGCCACTCAATGACATGATGCAGATCCGCCTGAAACTTGCGCAAGACGAAGGCGGCCAACTCGCGGCCACCGGCAAAGCCGACGAAACCCTCGTGCAAGCCTTCCTCCACCAGCCCTATTTCCACAAAATCCCGCCCAAATCGCTTGACCGCGACAGCTTCACCAAATTCATCCGCAAAACCCACCGCCTGTCCAACGCCGATGCGGCCGCCACCCTCACCGCCATCGCCGCCGCCTGCGTGGCCAAGGGAGCCGAGCATTTCCCCAAACCCATCACCCGCCTGCTCGTCACGGGCGGTGGCCGCCTCAACGCAACCTTGATGCATGAACTTACCTCCCGCCTCACCTGCAAAGTCGAGCCAATCGAGACAACGGGCCTGAATGGCGACATGCTTGAAGCTCAGGCTTTCGCCTATCTCGCCGCCCGTGTGCTAAACGGGCTGCCCACCTCGGCCTCCGGCACCACCGGCGTGCCCACAACCGTCGGCGGTGGCCGCATCAGCCGCCCCGATCCCTAAATTTTATCTAAAATTTTTCATCTGTCTGAAAATATCCCACGGGGGAGGCTGCGTCAGCGGCCTGGGGGTGTGAAACCCCCCAGCCGCGGCACGCGGCTTCACGCCCGTCTCGCCTCGCGCAGCAGCGACCACGCATAAATCGCCAGCGCCATCCAGATCAACGGAAACGCAATCATCTGCGCCCGCCCAAAAGGTTCGCCAAACACCAGCACCGCCGTCAGAAAAATCATCGTCGGCGCGATATATTGCAAAATCCCTATGGTCGACAGCCGCAACATCTTGGCTCCATTGGCATAAAGCATCAACGGCACTGCCGTGACCAATCCGGTTCCCGCCAACAGCACAGTATCGTGGATATTGCCAACCGCGAAATGCCCGTCGCCTTGCCAGACATGCCAGCCCACAACCAAAGCAGCAAAAGGCACCAACAACAAGATTTCCAGAAAGAAGCCTTGATTCGGACCAATCGGCAGTTTCTTTTTCAACAGCGCATAAAATCCCCAGCTCAACGTCAGACCCAGCGCCACCCAAGGGATCGTGCCGTTTTGCACCGTCAGGATCAATACCGCCAGAAAGGCCAGTGCAATCGCTGCCATCTGCGTCCGCGTCAGCTTTTCGCCCAACACCAAAGCCCCCATCAATACCGAAAACAGCGGGTTGATATAATAGCCCAAGGCGGTGTCCAAAGCGTGGCCGGCCCCGATCGCCCAGACATAGATGCCCCAGTTGATGGTGATCAGCACCGCTGTCATCGCGGCCATGCCGATCAAGCGCGGAGTTCGGATTGCAACCCTCAGATCCGCGGTGCGCCCCAGCCAGACCAACACCGCCCCCGCCACCGGCACCGACCACAGGATCCTGTGCGCAATCACCTCGGCGGGGGAGACATGCGCCAGCGCCTTCATATAGACCGGCAAGAACCCCCAGATGAAATAGGCCGCAATCGCAAGGCCAAGGCCCTTGGCACTGTCTTCGTTAGGGCGGGGTGCTGAACTCATGCCCTTCCCTATCGCGCCGACCCTTCCCGCGCCATGGCCAACTTGTATCCCTTACAAGTGCCGCGCCAGATAGGCGCGGGCGAAGGCCCCATAGCCTTGGGCCGTCACCCGCAATTCGTGGCGCATTTTTTCATGCAACGCCGGCAATTGGTGAAACGGCACCGCCGGATAAACGTGATGCTCGACATGATAGGGCATGTTCCAGGCCAGAAACCGCACCAAAGCAGTGGTATAGGTCGTGCGCGTGTTCTCAAACATATTGGCCACGCGCGCACAATCGCCATGCTCGGACAACAGATACAGCCGCAGCACCGGCTGCCCCAAAAGTACCGGCAAAATCCAAACCCAGAACGCCACGGGCGACAGCCACAGGCTGGCCAACACCAATCCATAAACCCCGAGCATCCAACGCGCCTCGCGCTGGACCCGGGGCAGGGCGCCCTCGGGCAAATACCCTGCCTGCACCCGGCCGAATGCCAAACCGATCAGCACCCGCCCCTGCGAGATCCAATAGGGCAGCCCCGACACATACCAGACCCAGGACCGCAGGCCCTCGGGCTTGCCGCCCTCCAACTCCGGGTCTTTGCCCTCGATATTGGTCCAGCGGTGATGCGCCAGATGGAAATAGCGAAACCACTCAA
>CBDUEF010000434.1:0-2652 GCA_965366095.1 uncultured Cypionkella sp.
GCGGGTCTTTGTGAAAGCCCGCTGACGTTTCAGGCAATCATTATCTGGCGTGACGAGCTGCTGAGTGAAGACATTCTGCTGCGCGACGTGATCGACCTTGAAGCTACTTTCGGTCGCTCGCTTGACGGCGATGACGAAATGGTTGGCCCGGAAATCGAAGGCGGCGACGTTTCGTCCTCACCGCGTCGGGCGGCAGGTGCCGAGCCGGAGTTGGATGCGGATGGCAATCCGCTGCAAAGCAATGATGACGATGAAGACGACGAAGACGGCGTCTCGATGTCATTGGCGGCGATGGAGGCCACGCTAAAGCCCAAGGTGCTGGAAACCCTTGACCTGATCGCGCGTGATTATGGCAAACTGTCGGAAATGCAGGATTTGCGGATGTCTGCCACTCTGTCGGAAAAGCATCGCTTTTCGGCAACAGAAGAGGCGGCCTATCAGAAGTTGCGTAGTGAAATCGTGGTGTTGGTGAACGAACTTCATCTTCACAACAACCGGATCGAGGCGTTGATTGATCAGCTTTACGGCATCAATCGCAAGATCATGTCGATCAATTCCGGCATGGTAAAGCTGGCCGACGCCGCGCGGATCAACCGCCGCGAGTTCATTGATGAATACCAAGGCTATGAGCTTGATCCAACCTGGGCCGACCGGATGGCCGAAAAGGCCGGGCGTGGTTGGCAGGCGCTGTTAGAGCGCAGCCGCGAGAAGGTTGAAGAGTTGCGCGAAGAGATGGCGCAGGTGGGCCAGTATATCGGCGTTGATATCTCTGAGTTCCGCCGCATCGTCAATCAGGTGCAAAAGGGCGAGAAAGAGGCGCGTCAGGCCAAAAAGGAAATGGTCGAGGCAAACCTGCGTCTGGTGATCTCGATTGCCAAGAAATACACTAACCGCGGCTTGCAATTCCTTGATCTTATTCAGGAAGGCAATATCGGCCTGATGAAGGCGGTTGATAAATTCGAATACCGCCGCGGCTATAAATTCTCGACCTATGCGACATGGTGGATCCGTCAGGCGATCACCCGTTCGATCGCCGATCAGGCCCGCACCATCCGTATTCCGGTGCATATGATCGAGACGATCAACAAGTTGGTGCGCACGGGCCGGCAGATGCTACACGAAATCGGCCGTGAGCCGACGCCGGAGGAATTGGCAGAAAAGCTGCAAATGCCTCTGGAAAAAGTGCGCAAGGTGATGAAGATCGCCAAAGAGCCGATTTCTCTGGAAACCCCGATTGGCGATGAGGAAGACAGCCAGCTGGGTGATTTCATCGAGGACAAGAACGCGATCTTGCCGCTGGAATCGGCCATTCAGGAAAACCTGAAAGAAACCACGACACGGGTTCTGGCCAGCCTGACGCCGCGTGAAGAGCGGGTGTTGCGAATGCGCTTTGGCATCGGCATGAACACCGATCACACGCTTGAAGAGGTGGGGCAGCAGTTCTCGGTCACGCGCGAACGAATCCGGCAGATCGAGGCCAAAGCCCTGAGAAAGCTGAAACATCCAAGCCGCAGCCGCAAGCTGCGCAGTTTCTTGGATCAGTAAGACAAAGGCCCGCGATCAGCGGGCCTTTTGTTTATGGAATTGCTATCGTGGGGTGACCCTTTTCGATCCGATAGAACCCATTCGCAGGCAGGCTCTGCCAAGCGTCGGCCTGCCCATCGGGCCAGATCACCCGCAGTTGCGCGGTGGTGGCGGCACCCAGCCCGAAATGACGCCAGCCCAATTGGCCGCTGGCATGGCCACCACCGATGGCCAGAGTCTTGCGCTGCAACCCGGCTTTGGTTTTTACCTCGATCACCGCGCCAATGGCGTTGTGATTTGGCCCGGCCTCCGTGACATCCAGCATCAAGAACCCGCCTGCATCAGGTGTATCATTTTTCCAGATTTGTGCAGGGTTCCAGCGGTTTACGACCAGAAGATCAAGCTTCCCGTCCTTGTTGAAATCCGCCAGAGCCGCCCCCCGGGCGGTTTCCATCGAGGCGACGCCGGCGGCTTCGCCCTGTTCAGTAAAGCTGCCGTCGGGTTGCTGAATTAGTAGATTGTTCGGGTCCTGGCGGGCGAAATCCGGCATTTCGGCGACATTGCCTTTGGCAATGAACAGATCATCGCGGCCGTCATTGTTTACATCGTCAAATTGTGAATGCCAGGCAGTCGAAGGGCGCACATCGCCGCCGGTATAGGGGCGTTGGGCCGTCACGCCATGGGCCAGCGCTACATCGGAATAGATCGGCAGGTTTGCAGAGTCTGTCAAGGATTGCAGCTTGTTGTCGGCCATGCTTGTCAGGAAATATTCGGGCAGGCCATCGGCGTTCAAATCTGCCTCTGCGATGCCCATGCCCCAGATTTGCAATTTGGCCCATCCCTCTTGTAGGCTGTAAAGTCGGGGCTGCTCGCCGGGTGAAAGATGCCAGAGTTGCTCTTGCCCGCCCTTGTAATACTCACGATCATTGGACACGCGCAGGCTGGCTTGCCCAGAGTTGTTCCAATCGGTGAACAGCATGGAAAGCGCACAATAGCTGGGTTTCAGGGGGAGGGGTTTGGCGAAACGGCTGCCATCGGGGCGGTGCAACCAGTTGTCCGTGCAAGAGCCCCAGGGGAAGGCATCTTGCGTGCGGTCGATGTAATTGCCAATCGCCAGCGTTGGCCAAT
>CBDUEF010000435.1:0-2642 GCA_965366095.1 uncultured Cypionkella sp.
GCTTCGTGGTGCAATAGGCGCCCTCGGCGGAAAAGGCGGTGGAGGTCGGGCCGATTTAGCACAAGGTGGGGCCCCTAGTGCTGAAAACTTCGAAGGTGCAAAGCAAGCCGCCGGCGCTGTAATTGATGCTCCTGTAGGGGCATAAGATGACGGCTTTGTGGATCGCCCATGTCGACGTGACCGACACCGAGGCCTATGGCAAATATGCCAAACTCGCGGGCCCGGCGATTGCGGCGCATGGCGGCGTGTTTCTGGCGCGCGGCGGGCGTTATGTGCAGCTTGAAGGCCGGGATCGGGCGCGCAATGTGGTCGCACGCTTTCCCAGTTTGGAGCGGGCGGTCGAGTGTTATCACTCGGCGGAATATCAGGCGGCACTGTCTCATGCCAAAGGTGCCAGCATCCGCGATCTGATGGTGGTGGAAGAGGTTGGCGATTGATTGCATTTCACGGAAAAATGCTCTGCTTTTCGTGCGATTTGTGGTAATCTGATCCAAATGAGGCCATGTCATTGGAACACGGTCCAGGCGGGGTAAAAGCATGTGTCGTTGGGCTGCCTATATCGGCGATCAGATTTTTCTGGAAGAAATCATCAGCAGGCCCGGTCATTCGCTGATCCATCAAAGCCATTGTGCCACGCAATGCCATTCGGCGATAAATGCTGATGGGTTCGGGGTGGCCTGGTATGGCGATCGGCCCGAGCCGGGGCTTTACCGCGATGTGTTGCCCGCCTGGTCTGATCCGAACTTGCGCAGCCTGACCGCTCAGGTGAAATCGGGGTTGTTCATGGCGCATGTTCGGGCCTCGACTGGCACCGCGACCAGCCGCAACAATTGCCATCCGTTCGTGCAGGGGCAGTGGAGTTTCATGCATAACGGCCAGGTTGGCGGCTATGATCATTTCCGCCGCGATGCCGATATGATGGTGCCCGAGGGGCTTTATGGCGCGCGCAAGGGGGCCACGGATTCCGAGGCGATTTTTCTGGTGGCGATTGCCGAGGGCTTGGACGGCGATCCACGCGGGGCGTTGGAGCGGGCTTCGGCGCGGTTTATCTCGCTGGCCAAGGCCAAGGGCACGTTTCCACATCTGCGGATGACGGCGGCGTTGTCGGATGGCAAGAGGCTTTATGCGGTGCGCTATGCCACCGATGCCTTGGCGCCTTCGCTTTATTATCGTTGGTCGGCAACGCGGGGCGGGATGGCGGTGGTGTCTGAGCCGCTTGAGGCGGAAGAGGGCGGTTGGAATGAAATTGCCTCTTCGACCTTTTGCACCTTTGAGGGCGAATCGGTAAAGGTTGAGGAATTCATGCCCTGTAGATTGGCGCTGGCCGCTTGAAGTATGCACGGTAAGCCATTGCAGGCATTAAAAAACCCGCCTTTCGGCGGGTTTTGTTTTCATGACGCGCGCGACTGACGTTTGCGCTCGTTCGGATCAAGATAGCGCTTGCGCATCCGCACCGATTTCGGGGTGACTTCGACCAGCTCATCATCGTCGATATAGGCGATGCACTGTTCCAGCGACAGCTTGACCGGAGTGGTCAGGCGCACGGCCTCATCGGTGCCGCTTGCGCGAACGTTGGTCAACTGCTTGCCTTTGAGCGGGTTGATTTCCAGATCATTGTCGCGGTTATGCTCGCCCAGGATCATGCCGGTGTAGACCGGTTCCTGCACGCCGATAAAGAAATGGCCGCGATCTTCGAGTTTCCACATTGCGTAAGCCACTGAAATCCCGGTTTCCATCGAGATCAACACGCCCTGACGGCGGCCCTCGATGGCGCCTTTATGCGGCTGCCATTCGTGGAACACGCGGTTCAACACGCCGGTGCCGCGGGTGTCGGTCATGAATTGGCCGTGATAGCCGATCAAGCCGCGCGAGGGCACATGCGCGATGAGGCGGGTTTTGCCGACGCCTGCGGGTTTCATCTCGACCAGATCGCCCTTGCGCGGGCCGGTCAGCTTTTCGATCACGGCCCCGGCGTATTCATCATCAACGTCGATGGTGACCTCTTCAACCGGCTCGCAACGCACGCCGTCGATCTCTTGGAACAGCACGCGCGGGCGGCTGATGGACAACTCAAACCCTTCACGGCGCATGTTTTCGATCAACACGCCCATTTGCAATTCGCCACGCCCAGCCACTTCGAACGAGTCGCCGCTGGGGCTGTCGGTGACCTTGATGGCGACGTTGATCTCGGCCTCTTTCATCAGGCGTTCGCGGATGATGCGCGATTGCACCTTGGAGCCTTCTTTGCCCGCAAGCGGCGAGTCGTTGATGCCGAAGGTTACGGAAATTGTTGGCGGATCAATCGGTTGCGCGGGGATCGCGGTGTCGATTTCCAAAGCACAGAGCGTGTCGGCCACGGTGGCCTTGGACATCCCGGCAAGGGTGACGATATCGCCCGCCTCGGCGGCATCAATCGGGGTCATCACCAGACCGCGATAGGCCAGCACTTTGGAGACGCGGAACTGTTCCAGTTTGGAGCCATCGCGCGACAGTGCTTTGATGGTTTCACCAGCGCGCAGGGTGCCCGCCTCGACCCGACCGGTCAGGATGCGGCCGATGAAGGGATCGGCGGAAAGCGTGGTGGCCAGCATCTGGAACGGCTCGGAGCGGGGCGAGATCATCTTGGGCGCGGGGGCGTGCTT
>CBDUEF010000436.1:0-2637 GCA_965366095.1 uncultured Cypionkella sp.
TGTCGCACGTTGCAGCCAGTATACTGATCTGCATTAGTTTCAAGCGGTTCCTTGTAGATTAAACTTACCTGTATATTGGCTTGAATGGAGTAATTCAGATGCTCAAGCGCACTGCAACCCTACCGCTCGTCTTTGCCACCTTGGTAGCCTGTGTTCAACCTGCGCCTGTCGTGGTGCAAGACTATGACCCCGTATCGCAGGTCATCACCGTCGGATATGGCAGGATCATTCAGGTTCAGCCGGTCACAGTGCGACGGACTGCAAACGGCGACCAACTTGTTGGCGCACTCGTCGGCGGCGTCGCGGGTGGGGTGATTGCCAATAAGCTGACCGACAACGACCTCTTGACCGGTGCAGGCGTGATAGCTGGCGCAATCGTGGGCGGCAACATCGCAACGCGCTCAAGCACCTACGAATCGCAAGCCTGGACTGTGCGCCTGAACGATGGCCGCAACGTCACAGTTGTCCAACGGTCCGATTCCTTGAGTGTCGGCATGCGGGTTAAAGTTGTTCAGGGTGGGGACGGTGTTTATCTACAGCGTATACGCTAAGGTGCATCTGACGGCTGTTGGTCGAACCGCCCCGACGACGGTGCCTTTGTGCCCAGGTGGGGCATCACCCGCAGTCTGATCTGCATCAAGGCAGGGAGGATTGGCTTGGCCTATGCGGCAAGTTGCGCCAAAGTCTGGACGCTGGGCAGTCGGTCGTACCCGGCACGTTGGGAATTGGAATGCAGCATGGGTAGTCAAGTTGTACCGCCTAAACCGTCGGGATCATCTGACAGGTCAAGGCTTTTGTGGCCGCTGGTCATCATGGCGGCTGGCTTCCTGTATTTCTTCTTGCAGCTGCCGCCCGAAGCGACAGCGCCGACGGAAGTGTCCTATAGCGAAATCAAGACATTGATCCGCAATGGTGAGGTGGGCGCGGTCGTTCTTGAGGATGCGGCCATCGTCGCCACGCTGCGCCCCCAGACAACGGAAAACAGCAAGCGGGTGCGGGCCATAACCCCTCAGCAGCCCGATCCGGCGCTCTTGCCGCTCTTGGAAGACAAGGGCGTCATCATAACGGCTGAGGCGCCCCGGGTGCCGTCAGTGCTGATCTCGCTCCTGCCGTGGATCTTGATCCTTGCATTCTACTTTTGGCTGAGCCGACGGATGACTGGCGGCGGCATCAGCGGCGGCCTGCCCGGTGGGATCGGGGATTTTCTGGGCGGACGGTCGGCCAAACCCACGAAGCCCATACGCAAGGTGACATTCGCCGATGTGGCAGGCCAGGACGAGGCCAAGCGCGAAGTGTCGGAACTTGTCGAATTCCTGCGCGATCCTGATCGTTTCCAGAAGGTCGGGGCGACCGTTCCGCACGGAGTCTTGCTGATGGGCCCGCCCGGCACCGGCAAGACCTTGCTGGCGCGAGCGTTGGCAGGAGAAGCAGACGTGCCGTTCTTTTCCACCTCGGGCTCGGAATTCATCGAGGTGTTCGTCGGCGTCGGCGCAGGCCGGGTGCGCAAGATGTTCGAGGAAGCACGCAAGCAGGCCCCTTCGATCATCTTCATCGACGAGTTGGACAGCATCGGGCGTACGCGGGGCACCGGCCTTGGCGGCGGGAATGACGAGCGTGAACAGACACTGAACCAGATCCTGGCGGAACTGGACGGGTTCAGCCCGCGCGAGGCAGTGGTGGTGCTGGCCGCGACCAACCGCCCCGATGTGCTCGACCCCGCCTTGCTGCGCCCGGGCCGGTTCGACCGGCATGTAACGCTGGAATTGCCCGACAAGCGCGCGCGGCGGGCGATCCTTGATGTGCATGTCAGGGATCTGCCGCTCCACGCTGACGTCGACCTGGATCAGGTCGCGGCTGGCACACCGGGATTTTCCGGGGCTGACCTGAAAAACCTGCTGAACGAGGCCGCCATCACCGCAGCACGCCGGTCAGCGTCCGACATCACCCCCGCCGATCTGGACGAGGCGCGCGACAAGGTGATGATGGGCACCGTGCGCACGCTGGCGATCCAGCCCGACGAAAAGCACCGGCTGGCAGTGCATGAGGCCGGGCATACCGCCGCTGCCTTCTACAATCCCGAGGCTGATCCGATCTACAAAGTCACGATCATTCCGCGCGGGCGCAGTCTGGGCAGCACCCATATGCTGCCCGAACATGACCGCCACACCCTGCCTGAAGCCTATCTGCGGGTGCAGCTGACCACGCTTCTGGCCGGGCGGGCTGCGGAAAAGTTGCTGCTGGGTTCCGTCAGTTCGGGTGCAGACGACGATATCCACCGTGCCACGCTTCTGGCGCGGTCGATGGTGGCGCGCTGGGGCATGGACCCCGATATCGGTCCCGTCGATCTACGCGACAGCGAAGATCACCCGTTCCTTGGTCAGCAGATAGCCCAGCCGCGCAGCTTTTCAGACCAGACGGCAGCGCGCGTGGATCAGGCGGTGATCACCTTTCTGCATGCGGCCGAAACGGAGGCACTGCAGATCATCGATGCGCACCGCGACCAGATCACGCAACTCGTCACCCGGCTGGAGGCCGAAGAGACCCTTGATCTGGAGGCCATCCGCGCCTGTCTTGCGCCCGGAACCAAGATCACGCCCTTCGTCAAACGTCGGAAGTCACAGCACTCTCTGGAAGAGA
>CBDUEF010000437.1:0-2632 GCA_965366095.1 uncultured Cypionkella sp.
ACAAGGAACCGCTTGAAACTAATGCAGATCAGTATACTGGCTGCAACGTGCGACAACCGAAGTGAATCTAAGCCGGAAATGGGCAGGTGCGGCACGGCATTTGCTCTATGAGCCATGGCCCAGACCGTATGCGGTGGCCTCGAACGGGTACGCACTCGCTTCACCTTTACCATAACGGCTAGCAACCTCGCACGACGGCCCCGGTCACTGTCGGCATGAAGCCGAAAACCTGCATCGGTAGGACATACCACCTGACGAGAAAGCCTAGAAAACAAATTGTCCGATCAACGCGTGGGTAAACCACTCCGCCGCGCCGGCTATTCCAGCGGGTTTTTTTTGAATACCACATGTGGCGTGTTGCGAATCTGCCTGGCAAGCTAACGCAAATCAGTCTGTTTTTGACCATGATGTAGGATGATCAGTATGGGGCAAAAACTGAAGTGTCCTATTGGCGTAACGCACTGACAACCAACGCGGCTAATTCGGCAAGGGAAGGTCATCCCCGAATTGGACTTTGCTATAGCGTCCGTGTTGCCAACCATGACAGATCAAAGACAAGGAACTCCGAAATGCTTCTCACACTTTCGACGATCCGAAATCACAGCGTTGTGGCCAGCGACGGTGACATTGGCACAGTCAACGATGTGCTTTTTGATGACACCAGCTGGATGATACGCTGGTTGGTTGTGGACACCGGGGGCTGGCTTTCAGGCCGCAAAGTGCTGCTGCCGCCTTCCGCTCTTGGACATGCAGATCCGCAAGCCAAGACCTTTTCGGTGCGTCTGACCAAAGCCCAGATTGAGGCCAGTCCCGGTTTGGACAGCCATCGCCCGGTTTCACGCCAATTCGAGACATCAACCTATGACTACTATGGATGGAGCCCGTATTGGGGTTCGGGCTATTACATGGGTGGCTATGGCATGATCCCAATGTCCATGGACCGCGAGGTGGAGCGTCGCCATGATGATATTGCCCGGCAACAGCATGATCAGGACGAGCCGCATCTTCGCAGCGCAGCCACGATCATCGGCTATCACATCCACGCCTCTGACGGCGAGATCGGGCATCTGTCTGACCTGGTGTTAGAAGACACCGATTGGAGTGTTCACTTTCTAATCGTGGATACAAGCAATTGGTGGATGGGGCAAAAAGTGCTTATATCGCCACGGTCTGCCACGAATATTCGCTGGACCGAACAGCTCGTCTATCTTGATGTGAACCGGCAGACAATAAAAGACAGCCCGTCGTATGATCCTTTAAGGGAAATGGATCGGGCCGACGAGGACCGGCTGGCAGAATATTATCATCGGTCCCGCGCCGGATCGCCGGAGAAAATCGGATAAGGTAGCATAAGGTGTTTCAGCCCTGCTACGGATGCCCCATCGCCGATCCCGGCCAGGACCGGCGATGGGGTAGGCTACAGCGCTACACACGTTGTCGCCTGACCACGCTTTCTAGCAGGCTGATCCCGCCTCTCCTCACCGTCTCGAACAGTTGGCGGCGGCCCGTTCTGCGGGACCGCGAAGCATAGGGAAGAGAGAGTGACATGATAGCTGAGAAAATTGTTGTTGGAATCGACGTATCACGCGACTGGCTGGACGGGTTCTGCCTTCTTGGCCAGCAGAGGTTTCGGCATCCCAATACACAAGAGGGTCATACTGCGATTGTTGCGATGATCCGGCAGATGTCCGGTCAGGTCAAAGTTGGTTTTGAGGCTACGGGTGGGCAGGAATGGATGCTCTGGACTGAGCTTTCTGCTGCAGAAATCGTAGCCGTTCAGTTGCCGCCGACACATATTAGGGCCTTCGCGCTATCCCGCGGCACGCGGGCAAAAACTGATCGGATTGATGCGGAACTCATCGCACGATTCATGGCATTCAGAACTGAAGTTGGGCGAGAGTTGCCAGATGAGAATCTGCGTGTTCTCAGAACCTTGACGACGCGGAGAGGGCAACTTGTTGCTATGCGCAAGCGGCTTAAAGCCCAGATCGGCGCGCGCAAGAAAAAGGCAGTTTGTGCCGATGTTGAGGTCATGGACGACGATCTTCAAGTCGTGCTTGATGCACAGATCGATGCCATCGAACGGCGGGTCGAAAACGTTATCGCACAGGTGGAGCCTCTTGCCGCAAAGGCTCAGCAACTGCGATCAATCCCAGGAATTGGTCCGGTCTCTGCGCCTATGCTGATCGCCAAATTACCCGAACTCGGTCGAATGACATCAGGCGAAGCCGCTGCCATGACTGGATTGGCGCCGGCCCCACAAGACAGCGGCGCGATGCGAGGCAGGAGGACGATTGCCGGCGGACGACGGTCTTTGCGACATGTGCTGTTCCAAGCCGCGCTCGCCGCCGCCTATCATAGTTCGGTTCTCAAGCCGGTGGCAAAGCGCCTCAAAGAGCGCGGAAAGCCGCACAAACTCGTCATCATAGCAATCGCACGAAGGCTGATCACAATCGCCAACGCCATCATCAAATCTGGCACGCTTTGGCAGAGTCAGCCCGGCAAATAGACACAGTTGCTAGCAGGCACCTCTTGGGGTGAAAGCGGTGGGATATCCGGTGCAGTTGGCGGGTTCGACACCTCTTGCGGGGCGGGTGGGTGCGCGGGAATCTCTGGAGGCATGGCCATGACG
>CBDUEF010000438.1:0-2606 GCA_965366095.1 uncultured Cypionkella sp.
TGCTCATGCCCCGGCCCTCCGAATGGATTCACCTGCTGCGGTGGCCTGACCTTTGGATAGCCGAGTGGCGAGACGACTTAGAACCAATTCTGAAAGTTTGGTCATCAGAAGATAAAAGATCAAAAGGCCAATGAAATAGTAAAGGCGCCAATCAGAATGCGGGAAATCATAGGCTTGGGTCTTGGTGCCGCCTAATTCGCGCGCATAATAGACGATGTCCTTGACGCCCAACAAGAACAGCAGCGGTGTTGCCTTGATCAGGATCATCCAAAGATTGGTCAGCCCCGGCAGCGCATAAACCCACATCTGCGGCACTAGAATGCGGCGGAACACCTGAGCATGGCTCATCCCATAGGCTTCGGCGGTTTCAAGCTGCGCCCGCGGCACGGCTTGCATCGCCCCAAACAGCACATTGGCCACAAAGGCACCAAAGATGATCGCAAAGGTTATAACGGCCAGTGCAAAACCGTAGGCCTGAAAGGTGAAGGGTGAAGCTGTGGCCAGCGGAACTTTGGCCGCAGCGCAAACATGAAATTCCAAGCCCTGAAACACTGACTCTCCGGTGTTTTCACAGACAAAGCGGCTTTTGATGTATTCTATGCCTTGATCCAGCGCGATCACAAAGAACATGAAATAGACGATGTCAGGAATGCCGCGCACCATTGCGGTATAGGCTTTGCCAATCCAGCGCAGCGGCGCAATCCGTGAACGTGCGGCCATCGCACCTCCAAAACCTAATGCCATAGCTGTGGGCGCCGTGATCGCCAGTAACAGCAGAACCGTGCCAAACGACCAATAGAAATCAAGGTGCTTGCCCGAGGTCAGGTAGCAGGTGAGCCACGTCAGGCCCTCGATCGACTTGGGGTCGGCGCAAGCTGCAAGCATGTCAGGGTCCATCGGCACAAGAGAGCCGCCCCCCGATGTGGATCGGAGGGCGATTGGTGATCAGAACGTTTTGGTTTTTTCGCCGAAATATTTGACGAGCAGCGCGTTGAGCGAGCCGTCAGCTTTCATTTCGCCGATGGCTTTGTCGAACTTTGCCTTCAGCTCGGTATCGGTCTGACGCAAGCCAAGGCCGACGCCATCCCCCAGTTGAACTTCATCGCCGACAAAGACCAATGCGCCGGCCGATTCGTCTGCGAAGGGGATCAGGTAATCCTTGTCGGCGAACACAGCGGCTGCCTCACCGTTGCGCACGGCGGCAATGGTCTCATCAGGTGTTGGGAATTCCAGCAAGGTTGCGCCAGATTCGGCCACATATCCCGCTTGAATGGTGCCAACCTGAGCCGAGACAACGCCGGTCTTAATATCTGCATCGGCGCTCGCGGCCAGATAGGCAGAGGTTGCAGGCGGATAGTAATTATCCGAGAAGGTGACGACCTTTTTACGCTCATCCGTGATCGACATGCCTGCGATGATCACGTCATAATTGCCAGATTGCAGGTTCGGGATGATGCTGTCCCAGGCGTTTGTGGTCCAGGTGCATTCCATCGCCGCGCGTTTGCACAACTCATCCCCCAACTCACGCTCGAAACCCGCGACCTCGCCCTTATCGTCGACAAAGTTGAAAGGAGGATAGGCCCCCTCGGTGGCAAGACGGACAACATCAGCCGAGGAAAAGCCAGCGGTCAGGCCCAGAAGGGCAGTGGCAAGCAGCAGTTTCTTCATAAGGATTTCCTTGTTGTTGAAGTGGTGGTTTCTCTTTGAACTAAGCCGTCGCTGAAAGAAAGCCGCGCAACCGGTCGGTTTTCGGATTTCCGAAAAGTTCGGCTGGCGCGCCCTCTTCTTCGATCTTGCCCAGATGCAGGAAGATAACATGATCGGATACATCAGCGGCCAGTTTCATATCATGGGTAACCAGGATCATCGTGCGGCCCTCATCGGCCAGTGCCTTGATAACCTTTACAACTTCTTGCTCCAGCTCTGGATCAAGTGCCGATGTGGGTTCATCAAACAAAAGGGCGCGCGGTTCCATGCACAGCGCGCGGGCTATGGCCGCGCGTTGTTGTTGGCCGCCCGAAAGCATGGCGGGCCAAGCGTCTGCCTTGTCTGCAATGCCAACTTTATCAAGGTAAAAGCGTGCCTTTTCCTCAACCTCTTTCGGATCACGTTTCAGCACGGTAACGGGGGCTTCCATTACGTTTTGCAAAATAGTCAGATGTGACCAAAGATTGAACTGCTGAAACACCATGGAAAGATTGGTGCGCATCCGGGTGACTTGCGCACGATCCGCCGGGTGGCGGCCAAGGCCCTGGCCCTTCCAGCGAACAGGTTCACCTTCGAACTTGATTTCGCCTTGCTGGCTGTCTTCGAGCAGATTGCAGCACCGCAGTAAGGTGGATTTACCGGACCCGGACGAGCCGATCAGCGACACCACTGCTCCGCGTGGAGCGATCAGATCGACCCCTTTAAGAACTTCCAATGCCCCATAGCTTTTGTGCAGGTCATGGATCGCGATAACGGGTGTTTCGGCGGGTGAGGTCACGAAGAAGCCTTGGCTATGGAATGGGTAATTTAGTTGCGCGTAAAAATGTCCGCATTGCAACGGACATTTTATCGCAAAATGCGCAAACCATGTGCGGATTGGAGATTATTTTTTGTCAATC
>CBDUEF010000439.1:0-2593 GCA_965366095.1 uncultured Cypionkella sp.
CTGTTGCTGCGCCAGATATTGTTGCATCAAGGCTTGTTGTTCTTCGGGAGAAATCGGGCGGATCTGCGCCAATTTCTGTGTAATGTCCTGACGCAGCGAATTCAGCATCGATTCAAACAGGGTAAAACTTTCGGTTTTGTATTCGTTCAGCGGATCGCGCTGGGCGTAACCACGGAACCCAACGACCGAGCGCAAATGTTCCAGCCGCAGCAGGTGTTCGCGCCATTTGGTGTCGATGGTTTGCAGCAGCAGCTGTTTTTCGATGGTGCGCATCGATTCGGCCCCAAAGCCCTCGGCTTTTTCGGCCATCATCTGATCCGAAGCTTGCACGACGCGGTTCAGAACTTCCTCTTGGTCGGTGCCTTCTTCGGCGGCCCATTCGGCGATTGGCAAATCCATGCCCATCTTTTCCAGCACAGCCTCGTGCATGCCGGCCACGTCCCATTTGGCGGCATAGGCCTTGGGGGGAAGATAGTTGTTGGTCAAATCCTCGGCAACCTGATGGCGCATGTCTTGCACGATCTCGCCCAAGTCCGCGGCCTGCATGACCTCCATCCGCTGGCCAAAGATCGCCTTGCGCTGGTCGTTCATCACGTCGTCGAACTTCAACAGCTGTTTGCGGATGTCAAAGTTGCGGCCCTCGACCTTGGCCTGAGCGCGTTCCAGCGATTTGTTGACCCAAGGGTGAATGATCGCCTCGCCTTCCTTCATCCCGAGCTTTGACAACACCGAATCAAGGCGCTCCGAGCCAAAGATCCGCATCAGATCGTCCTCAAGCGAGAGGAAGAACGACGAGCGGCCCGGATCGCCCTGACGACCCGAGCGGCCACGCAGCTGATTGTCGATGCGGCGCGATTCGTGGCGTTCGGTCGCAAGAACGAACAGACCGCCAGCGGCCTTGACGGCAATTTCCTCGTCGGCGTGTTCGGCCTCGACGCGCGCGCGAACCTCATCGGGGTGCAGATGCGGGTCGGCGATGATCGCCTCCATCACCTTGAATTCAACGTTGCCGCCAAGCTTGATGTCGGTGCCACGTCCCGCCATGTTGGTGGCGATTGTGACGGCGTTCAGCTTGCCTGCATCGGCGACGATCTGCGCCTCTTGTTCGTGTTGGCGCGCGTTCAGAACGTTGTGCGGGATGCCCGCAGCCTTGAGCATCTCGGACAGGATTTCCGATTTTTCAATCGAAGTGGTGCCGACAAGGATCGGCTGACCCGTGGCATGCGCCTCTTTGATAGTGCGGACAACGCCTTCGAATTTCTCGCGCGCGGTGCGGTAAACCGCATCATCTTCGTCTTTGCGCTGGATCGGGCGGTTTGTCGGCACTTCGATCACGCCAAGTTTATAGATTTCCATGAATTCGTCGGCTTCGGTCGAAGCGGTGCCGGTCATGCCGCCAAGCTTGTTATAGAGGCGGAAATAGTTCTGGAAGGTTACTGAGGCCAGAGTCACGTTCTCTGGCTGGATCGTCACATGCTCTTTGGCCTCGATCGCCTGATGCAGGCCGTCCGACAAACGGCGACCTTTCATCATGCGGCCGGTGAATTCGTCGATCAGCAGAATCTCATTGTCGCGCACGATGTATTGCTGATCCTTCTGGAACAGCTTGTGCGCGCGCAGAGCTTGCGTGACGTGATGCACGATGGTGGTGCTTTCGGGCTCATACAGCGACTGATCCTCGGGCAGGATGCCTGCCGCGTGCAGCTGCTGCTCGATGAACTCGTTGCCATCTTCGGAATAGGTGACGTTGCGGGTCTTTTCGTCCAGCGTGAAATGCTCTGGGGTCAGCAGCGGAATCAGCAGATCAACCTGTGAATACAGATCGCTACGGTCCTGAGAAGGGCCGGAAATGATCAGAGGCGTGCGGGCCTCGTCGATCAAGATCGAGTCAACCTCATCCACAATCGCAAAGTTGTGGCCGCGCTGGTTCATCTCTTCCAGACTGCCCTTCATATTGTCACGAAGGTAGTCAAAGCCCAACTCGTTGTTGGTCGCATAGGTGATGTCGGCTTGATAAGCCTGCTTTTTCTCGGCGGCATCCTGATAAGGATAGACCACGCCGGTGGTCAGACCCAAAGCACCGTAGACCTTGCTCATCCACTCGGCGTCGCGTTTGGCAAGGTAATCGTTTACCGTGACGACATGCACGCCCTTGCCCGTCAACGCGTTCAAATAGGCCGGAAAGGTGGCAACAAGGGTCTTGCCCTCGCCCGTGCGCATCTCGGCGATATTGCCATTGTGCAGAAAAATCCCGCCCATCAGCAGCACATCAAACGCGCGCACACCCAGCGCGCGGCGCGCAGCTTCACGGCTTGATCCATGGCGATCGGACGCCCCCACGCCCGCTGGGTTTCGCCGGGCCACTTGTGGGTCGCATCGATACCCATCTTGCTGCCCAGCCCGGCGACCGGCGAGGCGAAATCGAGGTAGTCGATCGGCGTGGATTCGATCAGCAGGGTGTCGCGCGCAGGATCCACACGTGTCGTCAGCGCCCAGACCACTTCCTTCCAGTCGCGGATGTTGATGTCGTCGTCGGTGACGATGATGAATTTGGTGTACATGAACTGACGCAGGAAGCTCCACACCCCGAACA
>CBDUEF010000440.1:0-2570 GCA_965366095.1 uncultured Cypionkella sp.
CCTGCGCCGGTGCTGTCGCGCAGTTCTTTCACCATTTGTGCGGTGACGGTCATGTCACGTTCTCCTGAAATCTGGAAATGAGTGCGGCGGGGGTTTTGCCCCGCCGTCTGATTTTGGTAACCTGGCCCGATCAGGCCTCGGCGATGGCTTCTTCAGCGGGGGCTGCTTCCAGCGCTCCCAAATCGATGCCAGCGGCGCCCATCTGGGCCGACATGCCGTCAAGCGCTGCACGGGCGATCAGATCGCAGTAAAGGCCGATGGCGCGGGCCGCGTCGTCATTGCCGGGGATCACATAGTTCACGCCTTTGGGCGAGTTGTTGGTGTCAACGATGCCAACAACCGGAATGCCCAGTTTCTGCGCTTCAAGGATCGCCAGATCCTCTTTGCCAACGTCGATCACGAACAACAGGTCGGGAACGCCGCCCATTTCGCGGATGCCGCCCAGCGAGGCTTGAAGTTTGCCCTGCTCACGCTCCATGCCAAGACGCTCTTTCTTGGTCAGGCCTTCGGCGCCATGTGCCATCACTTCGTCAAGCTGCTTGAGGCGCTGGATCGATTTGGAAACGGTCTGCCAGTTGGTGAGCGTGCCGCCCAGCCAACGGTGATTCATGTAAAACTGAGCGCATTTTTCAGCGGCTTCGGCGACGGGCTTTTGCGCCTGACGCTTGGTGCCGACGAACAGGATACGGCCGCCCTTGGCGACGGTATCACGCACGACTTTCAGCGCCTGATCCAGCATGGGAACAGTCTGCGTCAGGTCAAGAATATGGATGCCGTTGCGGTCACCATAGATATACTGCCCCATTTTGGGGTTCCAACGGGCAGTCTGGTGGCCGTAGTGTACGCCTGCTTCAAGCAGTTGGCGCATGGAAAACTCTGGAAGAGCCATGTCTTTATCCTTTCCGGTTTCAATCCTCGGCAACGCTGTCTTTAGGTCATGAGACCCAACCGGCGGACCTTGAAGGATTTCTCCCCTCAAAAGCCCAAGCCTCGCCTGTGAAGTGCGCGGTCTTTAGCTTGGGGCGGGGGCGGATGCAAGGCACTTTGCGCAAGACGGCCGGCGCAGAGTGGTTTTCTCGTGATCTGCAAGGGATATTGTGCTAAGGGTTGGCCTTATTGGTTCAGTGTATTCAAGGAAATCATATGCCACCTGCCGCGCGAATTGGCGATATGCATGTCTGCCCGATGATCACTCCGGGAACGCCACCGGTTCCCCATGTCGGCGGGCCAATCGCAGGGCCGGGGGCAACAACGGTTTTGATTGGGGGAATGCCTGCCGCAAAGATTGGCGACAGCTGCGTGTGCGTGGGTCCGCCTGACAGCATCGCAATGGCCTCTACCTCGGTGATGGTCATGGGGTCACCAGTCGCTCGAATGGGGGACAGCACCGCCCATGGCGGCTCGATTGTGCTTGGCTGTATGAATGTGATTATCGGGTGAAGCTTTGGCCGAGTGCCATAGGCACTTTTCCAGCGAAATCTGAGACAGTGCACGTTCCAAAGGTCTCCTTGCAGTTTTCGGGGCCGGTTAAAAAAATGCCCCTGAACTGGGATAGCCTGCCCTTGCATTGCGCGAATTGCGCTGTCAAAACGGGCCGATGAATCCTTTGCCTGACATCCTTTGTATTGGCTCGGTCCTGTGGGACATCATCGGGCGTGCGCCGACCGCATTGCGATTGGGGGCTGATGTGCCGGGCCGGATCACCCGGCTGCCGGGGGGCGTTGCGATGAATATCGCGATGACGCTGCGCCGTTTTGGTCTGACCCCTGCCCTGCTCTCGACCATCGGACGCGATGCCGAGGGCGATGAGATGGTGGCTGCGGCGGTGCTGATGGGGGTAAACATTGATTATCTTTACCGCTCGGACGATCTGCCCACCGATCGCTATATGGCGGTTGAGGGCGCGAATGGGCTGATCGCCGCCATCGCCGATGCCCATTCGCTGGAAGCGGCTGGCGACAAGATTCTGGCGCCCTTGCGCGATGGCAGGCTGGGGTCGGCAGATGCCCCATGGTCGGGGTTGATCGCCCTTGACGGCAATCTGACCGAATCCCTGCTGGCCGAAATCGCCGCATCAAGTCTTTTTGCCAGCGCCGATCTGCGCGTTGCCGCGGCCTCGCCCGGCAAGGCGCAACGGCTTTCGCCGCTGCTGGCCCATCCCGGAGCGACGCTTTACGTCAATCTGGAAGAGGCAAATATCTTGTCGCAAGGCCGGGCAGAAACCGCCGGTGAGGCGGCAGAGGCCCTGCTGGCACGCGGTGCGGCGCGAGTTCTGGTCACGGATGGTGGCAGGCTTTGCGCCGATGGCAAACAGGGCGCGGGCGTGATCGTTGATCAACCACCAGCGGTGATGGTGACGCGGGTGACGGGCGCGGGCGATACCTTTATGGCAGCACATCTGGTGGCCGAGGCGCGCGCCGCGCCCCGAAGCGAGGCGCTGCTCGCAGCCCTGCACGCCGCCGCAACTTATGTTTCAGGAGAGATTGGCACATGACAGCCCCGATGATTTTCGCCCCCGAAGTTGCCGCCGCCCTCAAGGCCGGACGTCCGGTGATTGCACTGGAAAGCAC
>CBDUEF010000441.1:0-2561 GCA_965366095.1 uncultured Cypionkella sp.
TCGAGAATGAGGTGGCGGGGGCGGTGTTTGCCGAATTCCGCACCTATCAGCGCACCCAACCGTTGCTGAATATTGCGGCGTTTCTGTCCTTGCCGCGTTGGTTCCCGCGCTTTCACAAGGGCGCGACCAAGCGCTCGGCGGCGGTGATTAGGGGGCTGATTGCCCGGCTGACTGAGGAGCGGGCGGCGGCGATTGCGGCGGGAACCGCGCCGGATGATCTGGCGACCAAGATCATGGTGACGGCAGATCCGCTGACAGGTGAGCGCTTTGAAACCGCGGAAATGGTTGATCAGGTTGCGATCTTCTTTCTGGCCGGGCATGAGACCAGCGCCTCGGCCCTGGCCTGGGCCCTGCTGATGCTGGCGCTTTACCCCGAAGTGCAGGAGAAAGTGGCGGCTGAGGCGGCCTCACTGGGCGATGCGCCAGAATTTTCGGCGGTGACCAAGCTGCGTTATACCCGCGATGTGTTTCGCGAGGTGCTGCGGCTTTATCCGCCGGTGCCGATGCTGGTGCGCGAAAACACCTGCCCCGAGGATTTTCGCGGCCGCAAGGTGGCCCCCGGCGCGCAGGTGGTGCTAAGCCCCTGGCATCTGCACCGGCATGAGCGGATATGGGACAGGCCGGACGAGTTTGACCCAAGCCGCTGGCAAACCGAGGAAAACCGCGCCTGCGCCCGCGAGGCCTATATGCCGTTTTCGGCGGGGCCAAGGGTTTGCACCGGGGCCGGGTTTGCGATGGTGGAGGGCGTGTTGCTGTTGGCGATGCTGGCGCGGGCGTTTCGGTTCGAGCCAGTGGGTGAGCCGCCGGTGCCGGTGGCGCATCTGACGGTGCGCGCGCGCGATGGGATCAGGTTGCGGATTTCGCGGCGGTAAGCTGGTTCAGGATATAGACGCGAATGGCCGAGGCAAGGCCGACATCTGCCTCACGCCCGGCGTCTATTTCGGCGGCGAGGGCGTTCAGCGGGATACCGCGAGTGGTGGCAAGGTCTTGAAACGCCTGCCAAAAGACAGATTCCAACGAGACCGAGGTGCGGTGGCCCTTGAGGGTTAGCGAGTGTTTGACGGGCCGCCCGCTCATTCGCGCGCATGCCCGTCAAGATCGCGGTTTTCTTTCGCCTTACGCGCCTCTTCCAGCGCCTTGTCGCCCTTGCGGCGGCCGAATTTCACCGTATTGGCATCGGCCTGCGCGCGGGTTGCGTCCCGTTCCTTGGCCTTTCGCACAGAGCGCAGGTTGACGATTTCGGCCATCAGCCTTTCGGCCCCACCATATCCTCGGGCCGCACCACGCGGTCAAAGGTTTCGCCATCGACATAGCCCAAGGCGATGGCCTCTTCGCGCAGGGTGGTGCCGTTTTTATGCGCGGTCTTGGCGACTTTGGTGGCGGCATCATAGCCGATGGTGGGGGCAAGCGCCGTGACCAGCATCAGCGATTCCTTCATCAGCTTGTCGATGCGGGGGATATTGGCCTGAGTGCCGACCACCATATTGTCGGTAAAGCTGCCTGCCGCATCGCCCAAAAGCTGCATGGATTGCAAGACGTTATAGGACATCATCGGGTTGTAGACGTTCAACTCGAAATGGCCCTGCGAGCCTGCAAAGCCCACGGCGGCATCATTGCCCATCACTTGCGCGCAGACCATGGTCAGCGCCTCGGCCTGGGTCGGATTGACCTTGCCCGGCATGATCGACGAACCCGGCTCGTTTTCCGGCAGGATCAATTCGCCAAGGCCCGAGCGCGGGCCAGATCCCAAGAGCCGCAGGTCGTTGGCGATTTTGAACAGGCTGGCGGCAACGGTTTTCAGCGCACCCGAGAACATCACCATCGCGTCATGGGCGGCGAGGGCCTCGAATTTGTTCGGAGCGGTGATGAAGGGCAGGCCGGTGATTTCGGCGATCTGGGCTGCGACGCGGGTGTCCCAGCCGACGCGGGTGTTCAGGCCGGTGCCAACCGCGGTGCCGCCCTGGGCTAGCTCATAAATATCGGGCAGGCACATCTTGACCCGCGCGATGCCCTTGGCAACCTGAGCGGCATAGCCCGAGAATTCCTGACCCAAGGTCAAGGGCGTTGCGTCTTGGGTATGGGTGCGGCCGATCTTGATAATGTCTTTGAATTCCATGGCTTTGGCGTCAAGAGCCTTGTGCAGTTTCTCTAGACCCGGCAGCAGGGTGTCGCGCGCCATCATGCCGATTGCCACATGCATCGCGGTCGGAAAGGTGTCATTCGACGACTGGCCCATGTTGCAGTGATCGTTGGGATGCACCGGCTTTTTGCTGCCCATCACCCCGCCCAGCATCTCAATCGCGCGGTTCGAGATCACCTCATTGGCGTTCATGTTCGACTGCGTGCCAGAGCCGGTCTGCCAGACCACCAGCGGAAAGTTGTCGTCAAACTTGCCGTCGATCACCTCTTGCGCCGCTATTGCGATAGTTTTGCCAAGATCTGCATCCATATCGCCTTGGGCAATATTCACCAAGGCGCAGGCCTTTTTGATCACGCCAAGCGCGCGGATGATGGCGACGGGCTGACGCTCCCATCCGATCGGAAAGTTGATGATCGAGCGC
>CBDUEF010000442.1:0-2558 GCA_965366095.1 uncultured Cypionkella sp.
TGTCAACGGCAGAGTAAAAGTGAGCCAAAGGGGAGCGCAAAATGTTGCCACTTTGGGGTTGGCGAGATTGCCGTATAAGCGTGCGCCAGCATCCGGGCGGCCGCGCTTTTCACAGAGCTGGCGGTTGCCCGGATGCTTTGGCCCGTGAGGGCCAAGTGCTTGCGATGTGGGCGTGGGGTTAGGCCTTGTCTTGGCGGGCCTTGCTCTGGCCGAGGCGGTAGCTTTCGCCGTTCATCTCAAGGATGTTCACGTGATGGGTCAATCGATCCAGCAAGGCACCGGTGAGGCGTTCGGAGCCAAAGGTTTCGGTCCATTCGTCGAAGGGCAGATTGCTGGTGATCAACGTTGCACCCCGCTCATAGCGTTGCGAGATCAGCTCGAACAGCAGTTCGGCGCCGGTTTTGCTGAGCGGCACGAAGCCTAATTCATCAATGATCAGCAGCTTGTGGCTGACCATTTGCTTTTGAAGCCGCAGCAGTCTGCGTTCGTCCCTCGCCTCCATCAACTCATGGACGAGTGCGGCGGCGGTGACAAAACCGACGGACAGACCCTTCTGGCAGGCGGACAGCCCGAGGCCGAGGGCGATATGGGTCTTGCCAGTTCCGCTTGGGCCAAGGGCGATGACATTCTCACGCCGATCAACCCATTCGCAACGCGCCAGTTCAAGAACCTGCATCTTGTTCAGGGCCGGGATCGCCTTGAAGTCGAAGCTGTCCAGGCTTTTGACGGCAGGGAACTTCGCGGCCTTGATCCTGCGCTCGATCATCCGGCGTTCCCGGTCGATCATCTCCAGCTCGATCAGACGCGCCAAGAACTGGACGTGGTCCAGCCCTTCCGCCGCGGCCTGCTTGGCCAGTTTGCCGTATTCCCGCAGAACGGTCGGCAGCCGCAGGGATTTGAGGCGGTGGTTCAAAAGGATTTGCGGCGCTTCGGTCATGCTGCCCGCCCCCGCATCAGGGACATGTAGCTAGCCGCTGACGTCGTGCCGACATTGGCCTTTGGCAGATAGGGATAGACATCCAGATCCAGCTTGGGCGGCCGCTTCTCGACCTGGCACAGCACAAGGTGTTTGACGGCATCGAACCCGATCGCGCCCATGCGCAGCGCATTCTTTACCGCAACCTGCAGGTCTGCCATCTCGAAGGTCTCCAAGAGCCGCAAGACCTGCACATACTCGCGTCGCCCTGCCTTGATCATCCGGGCTTCCATCAGGCGGCGCAGGGTCGCGAACTCTTCCGGCAGATCCCAGCCGGCCAAAGGGGCCGCTTGATCGAGGGCGCCCACCTTCTGCTCCAGCAGGGGCAAATAATGGATGGGATCAAAGACCATGTCTTCGCGATCCCAGCACCGTTGGTGGCGGGCGATGACATCACCGCCGCAGCCAATGACCACTTGATCGACATAGCCACGAAGCCAAACATCGCGATGGCCATAGGCGACCGGAACCGAGTAATCGTTGGTCTTGTAGCGCACCAAGGACTGCGAGTTCACTTGGCCAGTCGCCTGATCGCAGGCGTCAAACGGGCAAGCGGGCAGATCCATCATCGCCTCAAGGTCACGGGCCAGACGTTGCCCTATGCTCTCGCTATGCCCGCGCAAGACATCCGCCTGACGCTTGCGGCATTGATCTTCCAGCCAGAGATTGAACGCCTCCCACGTCGCAAAATGTGGGATGGGCACCATGAAGTTACGCCGCGCATATCCAACCAGACCCTCGACAGCGCCTTTATCATTGCCCTTGCCGGGGCGGCCGTATCGATCATGGATGACATAGTGCGACAGAAATCCGCTGAACAGTTTGGCGCGCTTGCGCGTGCCATCGGCCAGGATCTTCGCAACCAGGCATCGATCATTATCGTAGAGCACTGACTGCGGGACCCTGCCGAAGAATGCAAAGGCATGGACATGGCCATCAACCCAAGCCTCGGAAACTGCCGCAGGATAGGCCCGAACAAAGCAGGCGTCACTGTGAGGCAGATCCAGCGCAAAGAAATACGCCTTCTGCTCCACGCCACCGATCACCACCATCGCTTCACCGAAGTCGGCTTGAGCATGGCCAGCTGCATGAGCCAGCGGCACAAACATCTCTCGATGGCGCCGACCATGTTCACGGACGTAATTCTTGACCGTCGTGTAGCCGCCCTTGAAGCCGTGCTCGTCCCGCAGCCGTTCAAAAACCCGCTTGGCAGTGTGCCTTTGCTTGCGGTTCCGGGTGAGGTCTTCCAGCAGCCACTGGTCGATGAAGCCAGTAAAGCCATCCAGCTTCGGCCGTTTGATCTCCGCCGTCCGCCGATAGCCGGGCGGCACTGAAAACCCCGTGATCTTCTTCACGCTTGCCCGCGAAATCCCAAAATGCAGAGCCGCCGCACGCTCGCTCATGCCCTCGCGGCGCGCAAGACGCACCTTCCTGTAAAGTTCCACGCTGAAAATACCCCCGCCCTCCCTGTCGCCAGAAAGAGCCAAAGTGGCAAAGTTTTACCCTGCCCGCAGCAGGACTATCCCGCCACTTCCGTGGCAAACTTTTGCACTGCCGTTCTCAGTATGGATGCCCCCGTTGG
>CBDUEF010000443.1:0-2555 GCA_965366095.1 uncultured Cypionkella sp.
CCCCGCCCCTGCCGCCACGGCGCAATCGGCTGCGGGCTATGTGGCGATCTCGAACGATGGCACCACCCCCGACCGCCTGATCGGCGTTGAGGTGAACGGCGTGACAGAATCCTCGCTGCATATTTCGGAAACCGATGCCAATGGCGTGGCCACCATGCGCGCGCTTGACGGCGTCGATATCCCCGCCGGCGACACAGCGGTTCTGGAACCGGGAGCGATGCATATCATGCTGATGGGGCTAACGGCGCCCTTGGCGGCTGGCGAAATGGTGCCCGCAACCCTGATTTTCGAGCATGCAGGGCGGGTTCAGATCGCATTCATGGTGCTCAACTCTGACGGAACCGAGGCCCCGATGGACCACTCCAAGATGGATCACTCCACCACGCCCTAGCGCGCGCCGTAAAACAGGCCGACCACATGCTCGGCCTCGGCAAAAAACAACCAACGCGCGGCAAAGGCCCCGGTCAGATGACAGGCAATTGCCGCGCCAACCGCGATCAGACTGGCCGGAAACAGCGCCAGAATCACCGCAGGCAGCGCCGCCACCAGCACCAAGGCGATCAGCCGCAGCTTTTGCGCATGTTTGCGCCCCACCACGAAAATCATCTCGCGCAGCAGGTAATTCCCCGCCGTATGCGCCTGCTCGAACACCGTGACTTCACCGATCCGGTTCAGCCCGGTGGCCGTGCCAAGGCTTTGCGCGCGGCGCGCAAATTGCCCATCGCCAATCCGCCACACCAGCAGCAACAACAGCCCCAGCGCCGCACAAAACGCCGCCGCCAGCCGTCCTTGCCCGGCCAAAATCGCCCCACCACTCAGCGCGAAACCGAAGAACATCAACGGCGTGATCCAATGATGCCAGCGCGGCACGGCCTTGATTTGGGTGTAAATCATCGAAGTGGTGAACACCGTCACCAGCGCCAGAACCGCGCCAATCATCCCAATTCCACGCGGCCAGCCCAAGCCCAGCCAATCCGACAGCGCCACCGGCGCAAGCAGCAGCAAGGCCAAAACCGAGGCCCAGGCCTCCCGGCTTAGCCACGAGGTTTGCCATTGCGTAAACGCCCGCAAGGCCCGCTGCGGATTGCCGAGGTGGAAGGTCGAGGCCAAAAGGCCAATCACCGCAAGCCCATAACCGATCCCCCAGAGGAGAAACGCGTAAACGCCCTGCGGCTGCACAACGCCCGCGCCAAGATAGGCCAGAAAGCCAAAGCCAAGGCCAGAAAACACCGAGAAAATGATAACCGAAGGCGCCGGATGCATCAGATTTTCCCCAAAATACGGTCAAGCCATCCGGCAATCCCGCTGGCCTTGATATCCAAGAGCGGCGCCAAAACGCTCGCCTCATGCGGGCGGTCTTTGGGGCGCGGTGGCAGATAACGGTTCACCGGCTTGGTGCCGAGATCAGGCATCAAAGCATATCCGCCACGCTCGGCGCTCAACTTGCTCACCTTGCTGTCCGGATCGGCGAAATCGCCAAAATGCCGCGCCCCGGTGGGGCATCCGCGCACACAAGCAGGCTCGCGGTCTTCTTCGGGCAGATTCTCATTGTAAATCCGGTCGACGCAAAGCGTGCATTTCTTCATCACCCCCGCCGCCGCATCCATCTCACGCGCACCATAAGGACAGGCCCAAGCGCATAGCCCGCAGCCGATACAGGCGCTTTCGTTCACCAGCACAATCCCATCCTCGGCCCGCTTGTAACTGGCCCCGGTCGGGCAAACGGTCACGCAAGGTGCATCCTCGCAATGCAGGCAAGAGCGGGGGAAATTGATGATTTGCGCAGCACCTTCAGCAGGTTGTACGCCATAGCTGTGAACCCGGTTCAAGAACACCCCCGAAGGGTCTGCGCCATAAGGGTTTTGATCTGACAAGGGCACGCCATAGCCCTGATCATTCCAACCTTTGCAGGCCGTCACACAGGCCTGACAGCCCACGCAGGTATCCAGATCAATCGCCAGTCCCAGCTTTTTGGCGGTGGTTTGCGGCAGGCTTGTCATGCGCGGTCCTCTCCCTTTGGCACCACCCGGCTGATCGGCCCCAAGGCCGGTTCCGCCTGATCTCTTGGCCCCACCCGCTCAATCTTCACCCGCAGATCGAACCAGGCCGCCTGCCCCGTCACCGGATCAGAATTGCTCACCCGTCCCGGCCCCGCGCGCAGCTCCGAGATCAGATGGTTCAGCAAAAACCCCGTCGTCGCCTCAGACGCGCCCTCATCCAAGGCCCAGGCCGCCTTGCGCTTGCCAATGGCGTTCCATGTCCAGACGGTGTTTTCGTTCAGCGCCGCCATATGCGCCACCGGCACCGTAATCTGGCCATTCGTCGAACTCACCCGTGCGTAATCGCCCGGCTGAAAGCCCTGCTCTGCCCAAATCTTGCTGGGCACATACAGGAAATTCGTCCCCCTGATCTGGCGCAACCACGCGTTCTGGCTGCCCCAGGAATGATACATATCCATCGGCCGCTGCGTCAGCGCATGCACGGTGAAACCCGGCTCTTCGGCATAGGGCGAATACCACACCGGCAGCGGGTCCATCGCTTGCTTCAACTGCGCC
>CBDUEF010000444.1:0-2554 GCA_965366095.1 uncultured Cypionkella sp.
TGCGCTGCATCTGCCGATGAGCGGTGTGCGGGTGGAAGTGCGCCGGATGGGTGGCGGGTTTGGTGGCAAGGAAAGCCAGGGCAATGCTTTGGCGATTGCCTGCGCGCTGGCCGCAAGGGCGACCGGACGGGCCTGCAAGATGCGCTATGACCGTGACGACGATATGATGATCACCGGCAAGCGCCATGATCTGCGGATCGAGTATCGCGCCGGCTTTGCGGCGGATGGCAAGATTTTGGGCGTCGAGTTTCTGCACCTGTTCCGCTGCGGCTGGTCACAAGACCTGTCTTTGCCGGTGGCGGATCGGGCGATGTTGCACGCCGACAATTGCTATCACCTGCCCGCAACACGGATCGAAAGCCACCGCCTTCGCACCAATACCCAGAGCGCCACGGCCTATCGGGGTTTTGGCGGGCCGCAGGGGATGATCGGGATTGAGCGGGTAATGGATCACGCGGCTTTTGCTTTGGGGATGGAGCCATTGGCGCTGCGGCGGGTGAATTTTTATGCGGCGCAGGTTCAAAAGCAAGATGCCTCCGGCGGGGATATTTATGGACAGATGAAACCGCAGGAGACGCCTTATGCGATGCCGGTGGAGGATTTCATCGGGCATGAGATGGTGGCGGAGTTGGAGCGCAGCGCGGGATATGCGGCGCGTAAGGCCGAGATTGCCGCGTGGAACAAGACGAGCCCGATTTTGAAGCGCGGGATTGCGTTGACGCCGGTGAAGTTCGGGATTTCCTTTACCTTGACCTGGTATAATCAGGCGGGCGCTTTGGTGCATGTGTATCAGGATGGCTCGATCCAGTTGAACCATGGCGGCACCGAGATGGGGCAAGGGCTGTTCCAGAAGGTGGCGCAAGTGGTGGCGGGGGTGTTCGGGGTGGACGCCGGGGTGGTCAAGATCACCGCGACAGATACCGGCAAGGTGCCCAATACCTCAGCCACGGCGGCGAGTTCGGGGGCCGATCTGAACGGAATGGCCTCGCGCGCGGCGGCGGAAACCGTGCGGGGGCGGATGGCTGGGTTTATTGCCGCAAAACATGGGGTTGCGGCGGAGACTGTGCGCTTTGAGGGCGGCAGGGTGTTTGTGGCGGGGCAGGATTTCAGCTTTGAGCAGGTGGCGATCTGGGCCTATCAGGCGCGGATTTCGCTATCGTCCACCGGCTATTATTCCACGCCGAAAATCACTTGGGACCGGGTGAAGGGCAAGGGGCGGCCGTTCTTGTATTTTGCCTATGGGGCGGCGGTGACCGAGGTGGTGATTGACACGCTGACGGGCGAGAACCGGATTTTGCGCGCTGATATTGTGCATGATACCGGGAGTTCATTGAACCCGGCGCTGGATATTGGCCAGATTGAGGGGGCCTATGTGCAGGGCGCGGGGTGGCTGACAACCGAGGAATTGGTCTGGACCGACAAAGGGTATCTCGCCACCCATGCGCCCAGCACCTACAAGATCCCGGCCTGTTCGGACCGTCCGCGGATTTTCAACGTGGCGCTGTGGAACCAACCCAATGCTGAGGATACGGTGGGCAAATCCAAGGCCGTAGGTGAGCCGCCGTTCATGCTGGGGATTTCGGCGTTTTATGCGCTGTCGGATGCGGTGGCGGCTTGCGGGGATGGGTCGCGCTATGTGGCGCTGGATGCGCCTGCCACGGCCGAGCGGGTGTTGGCCGCCGTGCAAAGGCAGCGCGATGTTTGATGTATCAGCGCTGAATGAGGCCATTGCCACGCATGGGCGCGTGGCGCGGGTGGTGATTGCGAGCGTGGCGGGATCGTCGCCGCGCGAGGTTGGGGCGTCGATGCTGGTTTGGGGGGCTGGGCAGTCGGGCACCATCGGCGGTGGGGCTTTGGAGTATATGGCGGCGAACCGGGCGCGGGCGATGCTGGCCGAGGGCGGTGTGCGGCAGGATCATGAGGCCTTGGGGCCGGGGTTGGGCCAATGCTGCGGCGGGGCGGTGGTGTTGGTGAGCGAGGTTTACGCGGCGCCTGTGGAGTTGGATTGCGTGATTGCGCGCAGCATTTCCGGCGCGCCGATGCCCTTGGCGGTGAAGCGGTTGTTGGACCGTGCGCGCGGGCAAGGGGTGCTGCCTGTGGCGCAACTGGTGCAGGGCTGGATGGTGGAGCCGGTGGCGAAACCCTCGCGCAGCCTGTGGATTTGGGGCGCGGGGCATGTGGGGCGGGCGCTGGTTTCGGTGATTGCCCCCCTGCCCGAGTTTGAAATTACCTGGGTGGATGTGGCCGAGGATCGGTTTCCTGACGTGATCCCTGCGGGCGTGCGCGCCCTGCCGGTGCCGGATGCGGTGGCGGCGGTGGCGATTGCGCCTATTGGGGCGGAGCACCTGATCCTGACCTATTCGCATGCGCTGGACCTTGACCTTTGTCACCGTTTGCTGGGCCACGGCTTTGCCAGTGCCGGGCTGATCGGATCGCAGAGCAAATGGGCGAGGTTTCGCAGCCGTCTGGCGGCGCTGGGCCATCAACCTGTTGATATTGCGCGCATCCGTTGCCCGATTGGCGCGAAGCATTTGGGCAAGCATCCCCAGGCCAT
>CBDUEF010000445.1:0-2551 GCA_965366095.1 uncultured Cypionkella sp.
GGCAATACCGGATGCAGCGGCTGTGGCTGACACCGATGTATCGCGGGTTGTTTCGGGTGGGCTTGCCGGTGTTGGGGCTGGCCTTGGTGGTGGCCTTGGTCTTTGCCAGCGCCGCGCGGCGCGAGGCGATTTTTGCCGGCTACACCCATATCAAACAGCAGTTTCAGGCGCGCCCCGAGTTTCGGGTGGGGTTTTTGTCGGTAGAGGGGGCCTCGCCCGATCTGGCCGATGCGGTGCGTGCGAAACTGGCGCTGAAGCTGCCGCAATCGTCGTTTGATCTGGACATGGATGCGATCCGGCAAAAGGCCGAGGAGTTTGACGCGGTGGGATCGGCCGAGGTGCGGGTGCGCTCGGGTGGGGTGTTGCAAGTTGTGTTGACCGAGCGGGTTCCGGCGCTGGTCTGGCGGGTTTCCGAGGACAAGCTGGTGTTGCTGGATGCCACCGGCCACCGGGTTGCTGGTTTGGCTGGCCGCGAGGATCGCGCCGATTTGCCGCTGGTGGCGGGCGAGGGCGCGGATGTGGCCAGCGCCGAGGCTCTGGCCTTGCTGGCCGCAGCGGGGCCGATTGCGCCGCGTTTGCGCGGATTGGTGCGCATGGGCGCGCGGCGGTGGGATATCGTGCTGGACCGTGGCCAGCGCATTTTATTGCCACCCGATCAGCCCATCAAGGCGATGGAGCGGTTGCTGGCGATGGATCAGGCCGAGAAAATCCTTGATCGCGATGTTTTGAGTATTGATTTGCGCGACGACCGTCGCCCCGTTTTGCGGCTTGCGCCCTTTGCTTTAAGCGAAGTGCGTCGGGCCAGTGGTATCAAAGAGCCTGCGGAGAACAGCCTATGACCGATCTATATCAAACCCAGCGTGCCATGCGCCACATGCGCAAAACAGCAATGCAGCGCGGGGTGGTGGCCATTCTGGACGTTGGCACCTCGAAAATCGCCTGCTTGATCTTGCGCTTTGATGGGTTAGAGGCCGAGGGCGCGGGCGATGCAGTGGGGCCGATGGCGGGGCAGGCGTCGTTTCGGGTGATCGGGGCGGCAACGACGCGGTCACGCGGGGTGCGCTTTGGCGAGATTTCGGTGATGAACGAGACCGAGCGCGCCATTCGCACTGCGGTGCAGGCGGCGCAAAAGATGGCGAATGTGCGGGTGGATCATGTGATCGCCTGTTTTGCGGGGGCGGAGCCGCGCAGCTATGGTCTGGCCGGTGAGTTGGAGCTGCAAGATTCGGTGGTGACCGAGCAGGATGTGGCGCGCGTGATGGCCGCTTGCGATGTGCCCGACATTGGCGAGGGGCGTGAGGTGCTGCATGCGCAGCCGGTGAATTTCGCGCTGGACCATCGCACCGGTCTGGGCGATCCGCGCGGGCAGATCGGCAACCGTCTGGCCTGCGATCTGCATATGCTTTCGGTGGATGCCTCTGTGGTGCAGAACCTGCTCTATTGTATCAAGCGCTGCGATCTGGAATTGGCGGGGAGTGCCTCATCGGGCCATGTGTCGGGGGTATCCTCTCTGGGTGGGGACGAGCGAGAGCTGGGGGCGGCCTGTATTGATATGGGCGGCGGTGCCACGGGCCTGTCGATTTTCATGAAAAAGCACATGATCTTTGCCGATGCCGTGCGCATGGGCGGCGATCATGTGACCAGCGATATCTCCAAGGGTTTGCAAGTGCCGCTCGTGGTGGCCGAGCGCATCAAGACCAAGCACGGCGGCGTGCATGCGACGGGTATGGATGACCGTGAGATGATCGAGATGGGCGGCGATAGTGGCGATTGGGAAAAAGACCGCCGCCAGATCAGCCGGACCGAGCTGATCGGGATCATGCGGCCAAGGGTTGAGGAGATTCTGGAAGAGGTGCGCGCAAGGCTGGATGTGGCGGGCTTTGACAGCCTGCCCAGCCAGCAGATCGTGCTGACCGGCGGCGGCAGCCAAATTCCGGGGCTGGATATGTTGGCCAGCCGGATCCTTGGCCAGCGGGTGCGGATGGGGCGGCCCTTGCGGGTGCAGGGCCTGCCACAGGCGGCAACCGGGGCGGCGTTTTCCTCTGCGGTGGGCCTGTGTCTGTTTGCCGCGCACCCACAAGATGAGTGGTGGGACTTTGATATTCCCAACGAGCGCTACCCGGCGCGGTCGTTGAAGCGGGCCTTCAAGTGGTTCAAGGACAATTGGTAACCGCAAAATCCTGCGTCGGCGGCGATATGCCGCCGAAAAGGGACACAATACGCCTATATTTTGTGGGGGATGCGGTTTTTTCTAGTGACCTTGACGCTATCTGTGGATAGAATCGGCAATAATTCGGCATATTGGCACTTCGGGACAGGTTCCAATGCAGACCGGAATGGCGAAGGGCGGCGCGTACCGCAGGACACGAAGAACAGGCGGACAGATAAATGACATTGAACCTGACCATGACCTCGCAGCGCGAAGAGCTTAAGCCGCGCATCACCGTTTTCGGTGTCGGCGGCGCCGGCGGCAATGCGGTGAACAACATGATCGCCCAAGAGTTGGAAGGGGTCGAGTTCGTTGTGGCCAATACCGACGCGCAGGCTTTGC
>CBDUEF010000446.1:0-2520 GCA_965366095.1 uncultured Cypionkella sp.
CGCGCTCGGCCTTGCAACTGGCCAATTCGGAAACCGGCGTGGTGCAGGAGTTGCCTAGCGGTTTGGCGGTGTCTGATCTGACCCAAGGCTTTGGCAAGCTGCCCTTGGCCTTCAATTGGCTGGGGTGTCAGATGGGGCTGGTTTCGTCGCATAAGCTGGGCGGGCCAAAGGGCATCGGCGCGCTGGTGGTCAAGCGCGGGGTTGAGGTGGCGGCGCAGATGCGTGGCGGCGGGCAGGAAATGGGCCGGCGGGCGGGCACCGAAAACCTGATCGGGATCGCCGGATTTGCGGCGGCGGCCGAGGCTGCGGCCAAGGATTTGGCCGATGGGGTCTGGCAAGAGGTCGCGGAAATTAGAAATATTCTAGATTCGGCATTGTCGGCCCATGAATTTAATACTATTTCAGTCGGGAATAGCGGTAAGCGTCTGCCAAACACGCTGAACCTGATCGCGCCCGGCTGGAAGGGCGAGACGCAGGTGATGGCGATGGATCTGGCCGGGTTTGCGGTTTCGGCGGGCTCGGCCTGTTCCAGTGGCAAGGTGCGGGCCAGTCGGGTGTTGAAGGCGATGGGGTTTGAGGAGGGGTTGGCAAGTCAGGCCATCCGCATCTCCATCGGGCCGGGGGTGACGGCGGAGCAGGTGCTGCGCTTTGCCGATGCCTGGGCGCGTGACTACAGGCGGATCAGGGCGCGGGTTGCCTGAAGAGTTTGGCGTAAAGCCATAAGGATAGAAGGAAAACGGCGATGTCAGATCTTGAGATTGAAGTGCGCGACGGGGTGGATCGGGAAACCATCGAGACCGTGAACGCCATGTCGGGCAGCTATAAATACGGCTGGTCGACTGAGATCGAGATGGATTATGCGCCCAAGGGCGTGTCCGAGGATATCGTGCGGCTGATTTCCGAAAAGAACGGCGAGCCTGAGTGGATGCTGGAGTGGCGCTTGGCCGCCTTTCGGCGTTGGCTGCAGATGGAAGAGCCGCGTTGGGCGATGCTGAATTACCCAAAGATCGACTATCAGGATCAGTATTACTACGCCAAACCCAAAAGCATGGCGGTCAAGCCGAAATCTTTGGATGAGGTCGACCCGAAACTGCTGGCAACCTATGCCAAGCTGGGGATTCCGCTGAAAGAACAGGCGTTGCTGGCAGGGGTTGAGGCCCCCGAGGGCGAGCGCCGCGTGGCGGTGGATGCGGTGTTTGACTCCGTGTCATTGGGCACCACGTTCCGGGGTGAATTGGCCAAGGCGGGGGTGATTTTCTGCTCGATTTCCGAGGCGATCAAAGAGCATCCCGAGTTGGTGAAACAATATCTGGGCTCGGTAGTGCCGCAATCGGACAACTTTTTCGCCACACTCAACAGCGCCGTTTTCTCGGATGGATCCTTTGTTTATATCCCCAAAGGCACCCGCTGCCCGATGGAGCTTTCGACCTATTTCCGCATAAATGCCGAGAATACCGGGCAGTTTGAGCGCACGTTGATCATTGCGGATGAAGGCTCCTATGTCAGCTACCTTGAGGGCTGCACCGCCCCCAAGCGCGATACCCATCAGCTTCATGCGGCGGTGGTGGAACTGGTGATCCTCAAGGATGCTGAGGTGAAATATTCCACGGTGCAAAACTGGTATCCGGGCGATGAAAATGGTGTTGGCGGCATCTATAATTTCGTGACCAAACGCGCCGATTGCCGGGGGGACCGGGCCAAGGTGATGTGGACGCAAGTTGAAACCGGAAGCGCCATTACCTGGAAATACCCCTCCTGCATCCTGCGCGGCGATGATTCCCAAGGCGAGTTCTACTCGATTGCCATCGCCAACAACGCCCAGCAGGCCGATACCGGCACCAAGATGGTGCATCTGGGCAAGCGCACGAAATCGCGGATTGTGTCCAAGGGGATTTCGGCGGGCCGGGCGCAGAACACCTATCGCGGGTTGGTCTCGATGCACCCCAAAGCCACCGACAGCCGCAATTATACCCAATGCGACAGCCTGCTGATTGGCGATAAATGTGGGGCGCATACGGTGCCTTATATCGAGGTGAAGAATAACAGCAGCCGCGTCGAGCATGAGGCGACAACCTCGAAGGTCGATGACGATCAGCTTTTCTATTGCCGCTCGCGCGGGATGGATGAGGAAGAGGCGGTCGCGCTGGTGGTGAACGGCTTTTGCAAGGATGTGTTGCAGGCGCTGCCGATGGAATTTGCCATGGAGGCGCAGGCGCTTGTCGCCATTTCTCTGGAAGGGAGCGTCGGCTAACGCCACGCTGGTTGTGAATGACGAAGATCCTGTTCACCGCCGTTAAAAACGAGGCCCCATTCCTGTTGGAATGGGTGGCCTATCATCGCGCTATCGGCTTTGAGCGGATTGTAATCTTTTCCAACGACTCGGATGACGGCACCACCGAATTGCTGGATGCCTTGGCCCATGCAGGTGAGGTTGAACATCATTTGCAGGTGATCGCCGAGGGGATTGCGCCGCAAGCCAATGCGGCAAAGCTGATGAATGATGCGGGCATTGTGCAAGAC
>CBDUEF010000447.1:0-2516 GCA_965366095.1 uncultured Cypionkella sp.
GAAATCTTGCGCCTCGGGTGAGAGGGCGGCGGTGACGAAAGCGCGCAGGGTTTGGGAAGCGGCCTCGGGCGGCAGGTCTTGGGTGACCAGCGCCACCTTGGCCCCGCGCGCGCGGGTGATCTCGCCGCTGGTGGCTTCGGCCAGATCGGCAAGGCAGCGCAGCAGGGTGGATTTGCCGCGCCCATTGGCGGCGATCAGGCCAAGGCGGTCGCCGGGGGCGAGGGTAAAGGTCAGGTCGGTGAACAGCGGCGTGACAAGGATCAGCGACAGGGATTTGACGGCCAATTGGCTCATGGGATCGGCTCCGATAGGGATTGGCGCAAGCGCCGAAAGGTTCGGGCCGACCGGGACTGTGCCTGAGGTCAGCCCTGCGGATCGCGCAGGGCCAAGACAGGGCCAAAGGTTCTGGGCAGGTGGTTGATCATGTGCCCCCTCCGGTTTGGTGCAGGGTAGGGCGGCGGCAAGCGGAAATCAACTAGTCATGCGCCATGGCCATTTGCCCCGGTGCGGGCGCGGATTTCGGCGCGCGCAGCAGCAAGGACAGCGGGATGGCGCAAAGCGTGACCAGCATCATCAGCTTGAAATCATTGTTATAAGAGATCATCAGCGCCTGTTGGTTCACCAGCCCGTCAAGCTGGCCAAGCGTTGCCAGATTGCCTTGCGGGATCAGGTTGGTCAGGTTGGGGTTATAGCGCGAGATATTGGCCCCCAGTTCCGCATGATTGATCTGCACATTGCGCGCCAGCATCACCGAGACAATGGAAATTCCGATGGACGAGCCGATGTTGCGCACAAGGCTGAACAGGCTGGTGGCATCGGCGCGGAAGTGGTTGGGGATGGTGGCAAAGGCGATTGTGGTCAGCGGCACGAACACCAGGCCCAAGCCGATGCCCTGCATCACCCCGGTCCAGATCACCGGCCCCATCCCCATTTGCGGTGAGAATTGCGTCATGAAATGCAGCGATCCGGCGGTGATCAACAGGCCTGTGGTGACAAGGATACGGGCATCGACGATGCGCACCAGTTTGCCGACAAGGATCATCATCGCCATGGTGCCAACGCCGCGCGGTCCCATCACCAGGCCAACAGTGATCACCGGATAGCCGAAAATCCGCGACAGCATCGGAGGCAGCAGCGCAAGGCTGGACAAAAGGATGATGCCGACGATGAAGATGAACAACAACCCGGTCGCAAAATTGCGGTCCTTGAACATCTCGGGTTCCAGAAACGGCTTCTCTGCCCCCAGGATATGGATCACAAACACCCACATGCCGGACACGGCCAGAAAGGCGTAGACCCAGATCTCGGTGGCCGAAAACCAATCCACCTCGCCGCCGCGATCCAGCATCAGTTGCAAAGCTCCGATGCCGATGGAAAGCATGGCAAAGCCAAAGAAATCAAAGCGGCGCGGGCGTTTGGGAAAACGGGGCAAGTAGGCGACACAGCCAAGGAAAGCCACGATCCCCACCGGCAGGTTGACCAAAAACACCCAGCGCCAGTTATAGCTTTCGGTCAGCCAACCGCCCAGAGTTGGCCCGATGATCGGCCCCACCATGATGCCAGCGCCCCACATCGCCATGGCTTGCCCGGCCTTTTCGCGCGGGTTGATGTCGAGCAGGAAGGTTTGCGACAGCGGCACGATGGCCGCGCCGAACACGCCCTGCATCAGGCGAAACAGCACCATGGAATTGAGGCTCCATGCCACTCCGCAGGCCACCGAGAAGGTGACAAAGCCAACGATCGACACCAAGAACAGCTCGCGCTTGCCGATGCGGTCGGCGAGCCAGCCGGTGACCGGCGTCATGATCGCGGCGGCGACGATATAGCTGGTCAGCACCCAGGTGATGGTGTCCTGGCTGGCCCCGAGATCGCCCGTCATGTTGGGCAGCGCCACGTTGGCGATGGTTGTGTCCAGCACCTGCATGATGGTGGCAAGCATGATCATCACGGTGATCAGGCCCTTGTTTTCCACCTCGATGGCGGGGGCTGAGAGCGTGGACATGGCTTATTTCTCGGCGACGGTGATGAAGGGGTTCAGATCTGACAGGCTGCGGCTGCGGCCGGTATCGACGGAAACTTCGGCCGAGAGGCCAGAGGCCAGCCCCGCGACGTTCTCGGCATCGACCAAGCGTAGTTTGACCGGAACGCGCTGGGTGACCTTGACCCAATTGCCGGTGGCGTTCTGGGCGGGCAGCAGCGAGAACTCGGACCCGGTGCCAGCGCCGATGGACTCGACCACCGCCCTGAACTTGCGCGCGCGGTTCACGTCAAAGGCAATTTCGGCGGTTTGGCCGGCCTGCAATCCGTCAAGCTGAGTTTCCTTGAAATTGGCCTCGACCCAGACATCGCCGGTTTGCACCAAGGTGAACAGGCTGACGCCGGGGGCAACCATTTGGCCTGCCTTGAAGCTGGAGGCCTGATAGACCACGCCATCGGCGGGGGGGGGGGCGACGGGAGTTTCTAGATTATATGCGGCCCGGGCGGGCGCGGGCGAAGCGGCGCGGCCGGCCGGGGGG
>CBDUEF010000448.1:0-2515 GCA_965366095.1 uncultured Cypionkella sp.
GTCCAACACCCTGGGTTTCCTTCAATCTTCATTGCATCATGGCGCCGCGATTTCGGTGGCCTGATTGGGATCCTATCAGGGCAAGAAGCGCTGAACAAACTTTACAAAGCCCTTTAGCAAGGGGTTATCAAATAGTTTTGGAGAAAAATAGGCCCCGGCCGTGCGTTTGGAGATCTCTCCCAGTGTTGGGTAGGGAGCCGTCATGGTTGCTATCGCCGATATTTTTTGCCCCGACGAAATTGCTAGTGCCCAAAGTGAGATCAATTCACCCGCTTGTGGACCAGCAATCGACGCCCCGACCGGGCGGCCTTTCACGACCATAACCTTTATCAGGCCTTTGGCCTTTCCTTCTGCATGGGCCCTGTCGTTATGGGCAAAATCTGTGCGCAGGACTGTAACCGCCGCGCCATAAGTCTTGCGGGCCTCGGCTTCGGTCAGGCCGACCTGTGCCAATTCGGGCTCACAATAGGTCACCCATGGGATCGACTTGGTTGAGAACTTGGCTGGCAGGCCAAGAAGGGCCTGGCGGATCACTATTCCAGAATGTGCGCTTGCGACATGGGTGAACTGTAGCCCCCCGGCCACATCGCCAATCGCGTAAATCCGGCGGTTGGATGTGCGCAGATCGGCGCCAACGCTGATCCCCTTTTTGGAATGCGTAACCCCTGCGACGGCCAGGTTAAGCTTATCCACGGCAACTTGACGGCCGGCGGCCACAAGCAAATGGCTACCGTTGATGCGGGAGCCATCTGCCAGCACCATTTCTATCCCCGACTCGGTTTTGCGCAACCGCACGACACCGTTGCCCTCCAGAATGGTGACACCTTCAGTGCGCAAGGCGGCCATCACGATTGCAGAGGTTTCAGGATCGTCGCGTCCGAAAGCTTTGAAACCCTCGATGACGGTAACTTTACAGCCCAAACGGCGATGCGCCTGCGCCATTTCCATGCCGATCGGTCCACCCCCCAAAACCAACAAATGCTCGGGGCGGTCTCGCTGGCCAAAAATGGTTTCATTGGTCAGATATGGCACGCTTTCAATGCCATCAATCGGCGGGATCGCCGCATGCGATCCAGTGGCAATAACAAAGCGGCGGGCCTTGATGACGGTCTCACCGGCAGCAACTTCGGTTGGCGAAATGAATTTCCCCCATTCCCGGATAACCTGCACCCCCAAGCCTTCAAATCGCTCTTGGCTGTCATTTGGGGCAATGTCGGCGATCACCTTCGCCACATAGTCTTTGACCGCAGCAAAATCGATTTCAGGCTCGCTTGCGGCAATGCCGAATTTTGCGGCGTTTCGCACGGTTTGCGCCGCTTTGGCCGCAGCGATCAAGGCCTTGGAGGGAACGCAGCCGGTGTTAAGGCAATCGCCACCCATTTGGCCGCCTTCCAACAAGACAACGCGGGCACCCATTTGAGCCGCTCCGGCCGCAAGCGACAGCCCTCCTGAACCCGCCCCAATGATGCACAGATCGGTTTCAATGCTGTTCATCTTGAGTGTCCTTTTCTTTGGCTGATTTGAACAGGATGGGCAGGCAGGCAAGTGCTGCAAGCCCCAAAAGCGGCAAAAGCACCGGGGCGCTAAAGATCACCCCAAGGTCTGGAGTTCCTCCGCGCGCAAAAATATCGCCAAGGCCTGCGCCAACAGAGGTAAAGACCAAGCCCCCGGGGATGATTCCGACAAAGGTAGTCACGGCAAATGGGAGCAGTTTAATGCCAACGAATGCCGGGATGAGATTTGCGAGGAAAAAGGGCAGCACCGGAACCAATCGCATCACCAAGAGCGCAGACCACTGGTTTTTCTGCAAAGCCGTTTGCAGGCGTTTTGTGGGTCCGCCAGAGGCCTGCATTCTCTGCGCAGCCTCGGCCCCAAACCCGGCGCGGGCGGCAAGAAAAACCGCGATGGCTCCCAAGGTTGCCGCCGTTACGTTAAAGAACACACCGGGAAACAACCCAAAGAGAAAGCCTCCGGTAAGGGTTGCAATCGTCGCGCCGGGCAGGCTGAGCGCAACGATCAAGGCGTAGGCAGCGATGAAACCCAAGCTTGCCAAAATGAAATGAGAATCGCGATAGGCAAGCAATGCCTCGCGATTTTCGGCCAGAGCGGTAAAACTGATCTTGTCGCGAAGAAAAACTGCCCCTGCAATTGCCGCGGCCAGAATCAGCAGAAATGGTAGCTTTCGCGCAATATGCTTCATGGTCGATCCTTGCTCATCTTCAGGACATGGCCCTAAAATGGTAGCCTGCGCCACCTGCATCACGCGGCCTTGATAAACCGCGAGGATTGGGCGATGCAAAAGCGCTGTATTGAAACATCCAGCGGTAAAAAACCCGAACCGCGATCAGGAATGTTGCAGAAAATCGTGCCCCTTTGCGTTGACTTGTCGATCAGCGCGCCCTAAAGGACGGGCTTCAAGTTTACACCGTCGAATCTTTCGGGTTCGCCGGGCCTGTCTTATGGAGACCGCGATGAAGCGCACTTTTCAACCGTCGAACCTGGTTCGCGCACGCCG
>CBDUEF010000449.1:0-2494 GCA_965366095.1 uncultured Cypionkella sp.
CCCTTCACCGCCCAAGACCTCGACCGTGCCGAGGCCGCGATGCATCCCCAGCGCCCGCTGTTCCTGATCCGTGAAGGGGATGTCGCGCTCGACACTGAACTCGCGGCGCGTGGCTACACCATCATCGACCCGGTGCTTGCCTATGCCGCCCCGCTGTCGGTCCTCGCGCAAATCCCGGCGCCGATGTCGACGTTTCCGCATTGGCCACCCCTCGCCATCACCGCAAGCCTCTGGCACGATTGCGGTATCGGCCCGGAGCGGCTGGCGGTGATGCAGCGCGCAAGGGGGCAGAAATGCGCCATCCTGTCGCGGCAAAAAGACCATCCGGCGGGCGCTGCCTTTGTCGCCATCAGCGGAAAAACCGCCATGCTGCACGCACTTGAGGTGCTGCCTGCGATGCGTCGGCAAGGTTCCGCGCACAATATTTTGCGCGCCGCAGCACTCTGGGCGCAAGCAAACGGGGCTGATACCCTGTCTTTGGTGGTTACAGCCGCCAATGACGCGGCCCGCGCGCTCTATGCTTCCTTTGGCATGTCGGTTGTGGGACAGTATCACTATCGACAGAAATAAGCCGAAAATGGCCAAAAGAATGTGTTGCAGGTGATGACAGCAGCTTCCTCTTCCCCGGCCTTTGCCGCGCTGATCAGTGCGGCTTTCACCTTTGGGGCGGCAGCGGCTGAGCCTGCGGTGGATTTCACCTTCCCGGCCCCCGCCAGCATAACGGCGCAAACGGCTGAACCCAACGGCACGATCCGCCTTGCCTCGGGCCGCTTTGCCGATGGCATCCAGCCGACGGCCCTGGTCGAAGGCAGGCTCGAACAAACGGCCTGGAAAATCACCGACGCCAGCCTTTCCACCCTGCAACTCGCGCAAAACCTGCGGGCGCAACTTATGGCAATGGGTTTCAAGATTACGTTCGAATGTGAGACCGTGGCCTGTGGCGGCTTTGATTTTCGCTTTGCCGCGAATATCCTTCCCGAACCCGATATGCATGTCGATCTTGGCGATTTTCGCTACATTCTGGCCGAGAAATCCGGGCTTACGGGCCGGGAACAAGTTGCCCTGATGATCAGCCGCTCTGCGCAAGACCGCTTTGTTCAGGAAACCCGCATCAGCCAGGGCACAGTTGCAGCCCCGCGCTTTGCCGAAAATGTCCACCCCCAACCTTTGGTGGCGCAAGCCTCTGGCACTCAAACCCTTGCCCTGACGAAACCAGCGGCGTTACCCGGCCCCTTGGCCGCTGCGCTTGAAACCGGCCTGCCGCAAGTGCTGGAGGATCTGGTTTTCCCATCGGGAAGCTCTGCCTTGCAAGCGGGCGACTACCCTTCCCTTACGGCCCTGGCCGCTTGGCTTGCTGCCCATCCCGGCGCGGTTGTAACCCTTGTCGGCCATACTGATACCGACGGTGGCTTGGCGGGAAACATCACCGTGTCGCGCGCGCGGGCCGAATCGGTGCGCGCCTATCTGATACAGTCTCTCAAAGTAAACGCGGCGCAGGTGCAGGCCGAAGGTGTAGGCTATCTGTCGCCGCGCGCCAACAATGACTCCCCCGAAGGGCGGACACAAAACCGAAGGGTCGAGGTCATGTTGACTTCTACTCAGTAGTTTTTATTCATACATTACAATTATATAGCATGAATTTCCAACAAGAATGTGCAACATCTGTGCATTATTTGTGCATTGAATTATGAAGCAAGAGCCTTTGTTCAGCCAACAGTTTCGCTATTGCGTCAATTAAAATTTGGCCTAGGCGGGACAACATCACGAGCTGTGATTATATCGCTATAAATCCGTCACGAATTTCGTTGCAGTCCTCTGCACCGGATTTGCGCCAAATGATAGACGGTTAGGCATTGCGGCATGGAGAGCCACAGTAAAGAAGCCGCGGATCACCGACGGGAGTTTACGCGCGTCATGCGCATTTAAGAACGTTGCGCGCGGCCCGTCACTCAACGAAGAATCTTGTGTCAAAGCTGCCTTCAATGGGGCGGCAGTTTCCCACATCGACATCGGACTCATAATTCGCAGCATAGCATAGCGTGCCTTTGAAACTGCCAATCGCTCGTCCTTCAGTGCCATCGTGCTCCAGTGTCGTAAATTCAATTTCGGTTCCGGTTGGTGCGCCGTCGGATTTCCAATGGCCGTTTTCTTCGGGTGTCTTGTATTGGATCGTTAACTCAAGGGGGGCAATCTGGGGCCCCGGTGCCTCAGTCTGGAAGGTCGCACCGATATCCAGCCTTTTGTTGCCCATGTCGAAACCGGTCAAGCTAAGGGAGGAAAAGCCGCCCCCAAGCACATGCAGAAAGGCCGTCGGAGCGGTCTGTCCTTCAGTTTTGGCAATAACCGTCGGCTGAGTGATGATTTCGTTGCCGAAAGTGGCCTGAAGCATGCCGATTTCTTCGATCTCGGAGGCCAGCGCGGGAGTAGTGAGAACCCCAAGAGTAAAAAGAACCGCCGAAAATTTAATGGCCAAACATGCCCCCTGACTTATCCC
>CBDUEF010000450.1:0-2493 GCA_965366095.1 uncultured Cypionkella sp.
CGCCAATCGCGTGGCCCCAACGCGCTGAAAACCCAAAGCCTCACCCTCAGCGGTGCTGCGCTTATGCAACGCGGAATCACCCTGCCGATCGCTTGGCCCGCCTCGATCTGGGTGCTAGAGGGGCAGCGGGTATGACGCAGAAAGGTTCCCCCATGTCTCCAGAATGGATCGCCGTTGACTGGGGCACCTCGAACCTGCGCGCTTGGGCGATGGGCCCCGATGGCCCGATGGCCGAGGCCAGCAGCGCCGAAGGCATGGGCACCCTGACCAAAGATCAGTTCGAACCCGCCCTCCTGCGCCTGATTTCGCCATGGCTTTCGCGCAAAACCCAGGTGATCGCCTGTGGCATGGTCGGCTCGCGCCAAGGCTGGTTTGAAGCGCCCTATCGCACCACGCCCTGCATACCTGTAGCATACGCTACGCATACGCAAATTCCGACACTTGATCCGCGCCTTGATATGCGCGTCACGCCGGGTCTGAAACAGATCCACCCCGCCGACGTGATGCGCGGCGAGGAAACCCAGATCGCGGGCGCCCTCGCCCTCATGCCCGATTTCGACGGCGTCCTTTGCCTGCCCGGCACCCATTCCAAATGGGCGCATATTTCGGCGGGCGAGGTCGTCAGCTTCCAGACCTTCATGACCGGCGAGATGTTCGCTTTGCTCTCAAACCAATCCGTTTTGCGCCATTCTGTTACCTCAAACCACTGGGACGCCACCGCCTTCGCCGCAGGTGTCGCCGCCGCGATGGAGCGCCCCGAACGCCTGTCGGCCCGCCTGTTTAGCCTGCGTGCCGAAAGCCTGATCGCCAACCTGTCGCCCGCCGCCGCCCGCGCCCGCCTGTCGGGCCTGCTGATCGGTGTGGAACTGGCCGCCGCCAAGCCCTATTGGCTGGGCCAGCGCGTCGCCTTGATCGGTTCTGCCAAACTCTCAACCACTTACGCAGCGGCCCTTGCCGCCCAAGGTGTCACGGCGCAGCAACTCGACGCGACCGCCTGCACCCTCGCCGGCCTCGCCACCGCGCGGGGCGTATTGCAAAAGGCCCACCTATGACCCACCGCAACCTCATCGCTATCTTGCGCGGCATCACCCCTGCCGAGGCGCTTCCCGTTGCCGAGGCGCTGATCGCCGCAGGCATCACCCGCATCGAGGTGCCCCTGAACTCGCCCCTCGCGCTGACCTCGATCAGCCTGATGGCTGAAACCTGCTCGAACCGCGCCCAGATCGGCGCGGGCACCGTGCTGACCCCCAAAGACGTGGCCGAAGTGGCCGAGGCGGGCGGCACCCTGATCGGCTCGCCCAACTGCGACGCCGATGTGATCAAGGCCACCCGCCCCCCGGGGCTGCAATCCTGGCCCGGCGTGATGACCCCCACCGAGTGCTTTGCCGCCCTGAAATTCGGCGCACACGGGTTGAAAATCTTCCCCGCCAGCCTGATCGGCCCCGACGGCGTCAAAGCCATCCGCGCCGTGCTGCCCCCCGCCACCCAAGTCTACGCCGTCGGCGGCGCAGGGGCCGCGAACTTCGCCCAATGGATCAAGGCCGGGGCCAACGGCTTTGGCATCGGAACCGCGCTTTACACCCCCGGCCTTTCGCTCGGGGATGTGGCCAAACGCGCCGCCGAAATCGTTGCCGCCTATGACGAGGCCACCCGATGATTTTTGATAACCGCCCCTGTGCACTGGGCGAAGGCCCGTTTTGGCACCCAGAGCGTAAACAATTGTTCTGGTTCGACATTATTGGCAAAAAACTGCTCTCCAAGAATGCCGGGTCAGCCCTCACTTGGGACATGCCCGAGATCGTTTCCGCCGCTGGTTGGATCAACCACAACGAATTGTTGATCGCCTCGGAGACAGCCCTTTTGCGGCTCAACATCGCCACGAAAGACCTTACCACCCTCGCCCCGCTTGAGGCCGATACCCCCAAAACCCGCTCCAACGACGGCCGCGCCGATCCGCAAGGCGGCTTTTGGATCGGCACGATGGGCAAGCAGGCCGAGAGCGGCACCGGCGCGATCTACCGCTATTATCGCGGCGAAATCCGCAAGCTTTACCCCCATATCACCATCCCCAACGCCATCTGCTTCCCGCCAGATGGCAAATCCGCGCATTTCACCGATACCACCACCGGCCGCGTGCTGCGCGTGGCTCTTGATGCCCAAGGCTGGCCGATAGGCTCGCCAGAACTATACCTCGACCTGAAAGCCGAAGGCCTGAACCCCGACGGTGCCGTGATCGACGCCGCGGGCCTGATGTGGCTGGCGCAATGGGGGGCCGCGCGCGTGGCCGCCTACGCCCCCGACGGCAGCTTTGTGCGCGCCGTCGGGTTTGATGCCCCCCACACCTCTTGCCCTGCTTTTGGTGGCCCAGATATGACCACGCTTTACTGCACCTCGGCACTCCAAGGCATGGACGCATCCGCCCGCGCGGCCCATCCCAACGCAGGCATGACCTTCTTTCAACCCAGCGTGGCCAAAGGCCAAGCCGAACATCAA
>CBDUEF010000451.1:0-2478 GCA_965366095.1 uncultured Cypionkella sp.
CCGCTTCATCGGTGACACGGGCAAGGCCACCGCCCCAAGACTGGACGCGGGCGAGGTGATAGCCCGAAAGCAAATACAGGCTGTCACAGTCGATCTTGTGAACCTTTGCCAGCAAGAGGGTGTCGCTTGCGCATAGACCCAAAGCGGGCAGATCGGCGGTGACTTCCACCCGCAACAGTGGCGTGGGGCTTTCGGCATGATTGAGCCAAGAGATAGAAACCAGATCGGCGCAATCCACGGGCGAGGCAATCGCGCGGTTCACGCTGTCACGCCGCGCAAGGTGTCCAAAAACTTCAAATGGGCACATGCGCGGCGGATGAAACCCAGCCCAAATGATGATCCCAAGAACCAGCGGCACGTTCGAGACTGCTTCCGTCGATCTGGCCTTTGGGCAGATGTCCCCCCAATTATTGTGTAACAATAGGCCAGCGAGCCGATCAGCTCGCCAAGGCTAAAGCACTGTTGGTAAAGAACGGATTTTGCTGGCCTTCGGGCGCGCTACCTTAAAAGCGCGCGATGATGGCACACGCGCTCAGCCCTGTTCGCCGCGTGTAGGCGGGCTTTGGCCTTGCGCGCAGCGTGCCCTTCAGCGGTGAGGGCCGGTTGCATACGCATCAAACGACTGCGGGGCAACCAACCGCTATGGAACCAGCGGCATAGTGTCGGTAAGAAGAGCCGAATCCCTTCAATGGCACTCTGCCGCCAGCTTAAGGGCTTTGGCCGTCTTGTCACTTCAGCTTGATGCAAAAATGCTTTCTGACGGGTTTTTCGATCGTCCAAATCCCTTTGAAACCAGGCTCGACAGCAAAGGCGTCGCCCGGCCGCAATGTCACCGGCGCACCGCCATCGGGCGTAATGGTGATCTGACCTTCGATCAAATGCACGAATTCGTAAAACTTGTAGCTTGCATGCCAGCTGCCCAGCGTCGCTTCCCAGGTGCCACTGATCACACTGCCATCGATAGAGGTGTGTTGAACCCAAGTCTTCATGGTCGGGTTGCCCGCCACCTTGGTCCAGCCCTCCAGGTCCGTCAGCATTGGCTCGGGACCCGGAGCCGGAAATCGGTAAACCATTTCGGTCATGTTCGTCCTTTCAAGATTGCAATTCGCACTCTGATTTGTGGTAAAGCCCTACCGCAAAGCTGACAAGAGCCAACGATGGGCACCATTTGGACACCAGCAAGATCGGTTGCAAAAAGCGTGTGCTTTGATTTTTGGGTGAGATTTTGGATCCCGTCATCCAATGCCTTTCATTAGCAGGGGCCATCGCATATGTGAGCCGCAAGTTGCATGCAGACTCACAAGGAGACCAGCATGTTAATTCGAAAAGCGAAGGCATCAGACGCCGAACACTTGGTGCGCTTCATCAATATGGCGGCAGACGACCTGCCGCTACATTTTTGGCAAAGATCGGTCGGCCCCGAGGGCGATCCATGGACCTATGGTAAAGAACGGGCCGCGCGGGAGACGGGTAGTTTTTCCTATCGGAATGCTTGGCTGGCCGAAATGGGTGAAGAAGCTGCAGCTTGCCTTCTGGGCTATCCTGCCGATGACACGCCAAGCCCGATCAATTCAGATACCCCAGCGATCTTCGTGCCCCTGATCGAGCTTGAGGCGCTTGCCCCCGGATCGTGGTATCTGAATGTACTGGCGAGCTATGAGCAGTTTCGAGGCAAGGGCTGTGGCAGCGCGCTGCTGGCTTATGCCGAATGCGTAGCGCGGCAGATGGCGTGCGGGAAAATCAGCCTGATAGCTGCGGATACACATCGCGATGCCCTGCGGCTTTATGCTGCCAAAGGCTATCACGAAGTTGCCAGACGCGCAGTCGTCAAGGGCGACTGGAACGTCGATGCGTCGGAATGGATTCTGTTCACGAAAACTATCGGGTGACCAAGGGTTAGGACTGCCCCCCGGCGTTTGACGGAAAGCCGTCTTTCTTCGGTCTGTGGTCGCCACGGTTGCCCAGGTTCGTCTGATGCGCGCACAATTTCTAAAACGCACTGACCCAGTGACTGAAACATGATTGAGGTCGAACTTAGAGGTGGTTCGGTTGCTCTGAACAGGTTCCGGGCGTTTCCCAAGTGGTTTTCCGCCTCAGTTGCGCCGCCATCGTTCTTGGCATCGGCTGGTTGCGGCAGGCCTGATCTTGGGCTTTCTCGTCAAACGATGAATCCGGGCGGCGGGTGTTGTAGAAGCTGAGGTAGGGTCCGATCTCGACGCGGGCCGCCGAGGCGCTGGCATAGGCATGCAGGTCGACCTGGCCCCTTCGCCGTATTCTACCAACAGGTGTTTGCTAGCAAACATCGCGAGGTATGCTGACCTTGATCTCACTTGCGACTTGTAACTGAGGAAGCTGCCCCAGTGAACTGGCTTCCCAGGCCGCCCTTCTAAGTGTCAAACGGTGATTTGAGCCTGATTGATCTGCCTTTGGCGACGCGCGATGATATTGAAGACTTCTCGTGCGATGTATCATTTGACG
>CBDUEF010000452.1:0-2472 GCA_965366095.1 uncultured Cypionkella sp.
CTCCAGCCCTTCGGTAACAGGATGGCGGCGGCCCAGATCGGTGAGTTCGGGCCTGAAACCCCCGGTGATCACTTTTGACGTCGGCACCACCGGCAGAATATCGGCCAAAGGCGTGCGCCAAAGGCTATCAACCGCGCCAAATTCGGGGCCTGCGGCCACCAGAACCGTGCCGCCGTTGCGGACATAATCGACCACATTGTCGATATAGCTCATCGGCAGGATGCCCCGCATCCGGTAGCGGTCAAAGATGATCAGATCGAATTCCTTGATCTTTTCAACGAACAATTCACGTGTTGGAAAGGCGATCAAGCTGAGTTCATCGACCGGCACCCCGTCTTGCTTTTCGGGCGGGCGCAGGATGGTGAAATGCACCAGATCAACCGAAGCATCCGATTTCAGCAGGTTGCGCCAGACGCGCTCGCCTGCATGCGGCTCTCCGGAAACCAGCAGCACGCGCAGCCGGTCGCGCACGCCGTTGATCTGCACCACGGCGGCATTGTTGCGGTCGGTCAACTCACCCGCAGCGGGGGCAAGGCTGAATTGCAGCACGTTCATTCCACCATGTGGCAGCTTGACCGGCAGTTCCAACTCCTGACCCACCGGAACGGTGTAGGTCACCGGCTCATCGGCATCGACGGTGATGGTCAGATCGGCCTCGGGGCCGATGGAGGCAGGCACAGCGCCCTGATCTTCAACCTTCAGTTTCAGCTTGAATTCCTCACCGATGATCGCAAATGCCGGGGCGTCGGTGACGATCAGGCGGCGGTCCCAATCGGTTTTCTTGCCCGTCAGCAGCACATGCAAAGGCGCGGGCAGCGACGGCGCAAGGCCAAGATCATGCACTTGCCCATCGGTGATCAGGATCGCCCCGGCAAGCCGTGCGCGCGGCTCGGCGGCGATGGCCTCGGCCAATGCCGTCATCGCGAGCGACCCCGCATCCTCGGCCCCGTCGCCAAAGCGCACCACGCGCAATTCTGTGTTGGGCAGGGCCGCGACTTCGGCCTCAACCGCCTTTACAGCACTTTCGGTCTGCGCCGGGCGGTCGGAGAGTTGCTGGCTGCTGCTGTCATCGACCACCAGAATGATGATATCGGACAGGGACTTGCGGTCTTCTTCTTGCAAGACCGGATTGGCCAAGGCTGCCAGAAGCGTTATTGCGGCCAAGCTGCGCAGGGGCCAGCCCTTTAGCCCGCGCCAAAGAACAAGGATCAACAGGATCAGCGCGAATCCGGCAAGGCCCCACAAAAGTGGCAGGCTGATCAGCGGATCGAAAAGGATAGAGCGCGTCATTGGCCCAGCCTTTCCAGCAGGGCGGGCACATGCACCTGATCGGATTTATAGTTCCCGGTCAGCACATGCATGATCACATTCACGCCAAACCGCAGCGCCATTTCGCGCTGACGATCCCCGCCATAGCCGCGCCCGATGGGAAACATCGGTTGGCCATTCGGATCGGTGGCCCAAGCGGCGGCCCAATCATTGCCGCCGATGATCACCGGCGTCACCCCATCATTGAGGTTGCGAAACGGCATCCCCTTGGCCTGTTCGGCATCGGGGGGCGAGGCCTCAACCCAAAGCGGGCTGTCGATAAAACGGCCGGGAAAATCCTTGAGCAGATAGAAGCTGCGGGTCAGCACATGATCTGCCGGGATTTGCTCCAGCGGCGGGATATCAAGGCCCGCGGCGATGCGTTGCAGGGCCAGACCTTCGGGCGTGGTGCCGGAAAGCCCCGCGATATCGCCGTCGCGGGTGTCAAACAAGATCATGCCGCCAGTGCGCAGATAGCGGTTCAGCTTTTCATAGGCGGCGGCGGAGGGCGTGGCCTCATCTGCGGTGATCGGCCAGTAAAGAAAGGGGAAAAACGCCAGTTCATCCTTTTCGATATTCACCGCCATCGGGTTTTCCGGCTCGACCGAGGTGCGGTTCCACAGCGCATTCGAAAGCCCGAACAGCCCCGCGCGTGAGGTCTCATCTACCCGCGCGTCGCCCGAAGTGACATAGGCCAGCACCACGCCGCTGGTGGCCAGAATGGCGAAATCATCGGCAGGATCGGCGCGGGACTGGCCCGGTATCAGCATCAGCGACAGTAGAAGGCAAGCCATTGGAGCGACTTTATTCAGCCGTGCCGAGAGGCGGCCCGAGAGCCAAAGCGCCGCCAAAATATCAATCGATAGCAGGACCAGCGCGGCTGCCAAAAGCATCCCCTTCAACGCCTGTTGCTGCACCACATCCAACCCCTCAACCACCACATTCGCAGGCCAGACCGCAGGCGTGATCGCCGTATCCTGCCCCACAGCGTTCAACGCAACCCGACGTTCCGCGCCTGCGTAAAGCCCTGTCTGGATCGCCGCCGTCGGACCCTTCGTCAGCGCCGCCGCCAAGTCCTCACCCGGCACACCCGCAATTGCGCCTGCATCCTGCGGCTGGCCATAGCCATCCAGCACATGATCGGCAACCCAGATTTGCCCGGCC
>CBDUEF010000453.1:0-2464 GCA_965366095.1 uncultured Cypionkella sp.
GTGCAAGACCTAGCTGGCGAGATTGTTGCCCGTGAGGGTGGGTTTGTGAATGATCCTGCCGATCCGGGCGGGCCAACCAATTTTGGCGTGACGCTGAACACGTTGCGGCGCTTGGGAATTGATCTGACTGGAGAGGGCCGCATCGACATCGAAGATGTCCGCCGATTGACCCGCGAGCAGGCGCAAAGCATTTTTATCGAGCACTACTTCACGCGCACAGGGCTTTCGGGCTTGCCAGAGGTGATCCAACCTTCGGTCTTTGATATGTATGTGAATGCGGGCAACAATGCGGTGAAGGTTTTGCAGCGTTTGCTGGCCGAGATGGGGTTTCCTTGCGACCCTGATGGTCAAATCGGGCCGCAAACCATTCGCTCGGCTCAAATGGCCTTTGACGCGGCCCCCCACCATTTGGCCGATGCTTATGGCATTGCACGGCGCAATTATTATTATGCTTTGGCAGATGCGCGACCGGCCAGCCGAAAATTTGCCAGCAAACGCGACGGAAGCAAAGGCGGTTGGATCCTGCGGGCCGAAGAATTCATCTCGCCGAAATATCGCCTGACCGATGCAGAACATAAAGCAAGGGTGGCAGCATGGGGTTGATAAATTCACTGGTAAACGGACCCGGCGCGGTTTCAGCCTTGGGCGATGCGGCCAAGGGCGTCGCAGAGGTTTTCGTGCCATCGGCTACCAAGCGCATGGAATTGTCGGCGGCGGCGCAAATGGCGGCGCTGAACGAGATGGGGGCAGAGTTTGAAAACCCCTCGCTGGGCTGGTTTGACCGTCTGGTCAATGGGCTTAACCGCCTGCCGCGCCCGTTGTTGGCCTTCGGCACCATTGGGCTTTTCGTTTATGCGATGATTGCCCCGCAAGAGTTCTCGCTGCGCATGGTGGGGTTGAACGCGGTGCCAGAACCGCTGTGGTGGTTGTTGGGGGCCGTGGTGGCCTTTTATTTCGGCGCGCGCGAAACCTATTATTTCCGCAATCGCCCGGTCGCGATGCCAAGCGAATTTGGCACGGCAGGGCCGCCTGCCAGCCCATCCGCCTCCAGCGCTAATCCGGCGCTGGCTGATTGGCGCTCGGGTCAGCAGTAGGAGGCAACCTTGACCTGTCTCCACTCCTCTGGCATGCCCTGAGGGGATGAGACAGGACATGATCAAATGAATCTCTTTGCTGATATCCGCGCGGTGGTGACCTCGGCCCTTGAACAAATGGCCATAGACGGTCAGGTGCCAAAGGGCTTGGATTTGTCCGCCGTGACGGTTGAGCCGCCGCGCGATCCGGCACATGGCGATATGGCCACGAATGCGGCCATGGTCTTGGCGAAACCTGCGGCGATGGCTCCTAGGGCCATTGCCGAGGCGCTTGCTTTGCATTTGCTGCAGGACAACAGAATTTCAGTTGCCGAGGTTGCCGGCCCCGGATTTTTGAACCTGCGGCTGGCGCCTTCGGTCTGGCAGGGCGTGGTTCTTGCGGCTTTGACCGAAGGGGATGATTTCGGGCGCTCTACGCTTGGCGCGGGCAGCAAGGTCAATGTGGAATTTGTCTCGGCCAATCCAACTGGGCCCATGCATGTTGGCCATGTGCGCGGTGCCGTGGTGGGCGATGCGCTGTCACGGCTTCTGGCCTTTGCGGGCTGGAACGTGACTCGGGAGTATTACATCAATGACGGTGGTGCGCAGGTTGATGTGCTGGCCCGCTCTGCCTATGAGCGGTATCGCGAGGCCAATGGGCTGGAGCCTGAGATCAGGGAAGGACTTTATCCCGGGGATTATCTGATCCCGGTTGGCGAGGCATTGAAAGCGAAATTCGGCACCGACCTTTTGGACAAGGGCGAGCAATATTGGCTGGCCGAAATCCGCGAAATCGCCTCGGCGATGATGATGGAGGAAATCCGGGGCGATCTGGCGGCCTTGGGCGTGCAGATGGATGTTTATTCCAGCGAAAAGGCGCTTTACGGCACCGGAAAAATCGAAGCAGCTATCGAGGCGCTGCGCCAGCAGGGGCTGATCTACGAGGGCACGCTGGAGCCGCCAAAAGGCAAAGAGCCCGAAGACTGGGAACCGCGTTTGCAGACCTTGTTCCGCTCTACCGCGCATGGGGATGATGTGGATCGGCCGGTGATGAAATCGGACGGATCCTGGACTTATTTTGCCCCCGACATTGCCTATCATTACGACAAGATCCAGCGCGGCTTTGACGAGCTGATCGACATATTCGGCGCGGATCATGGCGGATATGTCAAGCGGATGAAGGCTGCAGTTTCGGCCTTGTCGGGCGGGCGGGTTCCCTTGGACATCAAACTTGTGCAGCTGGTCAAGCTTTACAAGAACGGCGAGCCGTTCAAGATGTCGAAACGGGCCGGAACATTTGTGACGCTTCGCGATGTGGTCGAGCAGGCCGGTGCAGAGGTGACCCGCTTCATGATGCTGACAGGCAAGAACGATGTCACTTTGGATTTTGA
>CBDUEF010000454.1:0-2464 GCA_965366095.1 uncultured Cypionkella sp.
GCGCAATTGTTCCATCAACTGCTGAGCCTCGGCGGTGCGGCCCTCTTGCATCAACTGTTGCAATTTATCCAGCATTTGCTGGATTTGATCCTGAGTGATGGTTTTGCCCTGCTGTTGGCGCGAGGTTTCGTCATTGGGATCATCGGGGGCCTTGTCGGCCTCTTGCTTCATATAGTCATTCAGCGCCTTGCGCATCTCGTCCATCAGGCCCTGAACCTCTTCCGGGCTGGCGCCGTTCTTGATGGCCTGATCGAGCCTGTCCTGAGCGCGGTCAAGGCGGGCTTTGGCATCGCCAAGATCGCCCTCTTCGACCATCAGGGCGATATCCCACAGCTCGGCGGCGGCAGTATCGCGCAGCTCGGTGGTAAGCGGCGTGGGTTGGTCAAGCGCTTTGGCCACGGCGCGCAGGCGGGCGAGGGCGGCGGGTTGGCGGAAGCTGGTATCGGCCTGCCAGGTCATCGCCTTGAGGATTTGCACCACGCGCGGCGCGTTGGTGCGCGTCCACAACAGATCGCGGCGCATCTCGATGATGGCGGCGGCGGTGGGTTCGAAAAAGCGCCGTCCGGGCAGGATCACCTTGATCGGGGCCGAAGTGCCGGTTTGCAAGGCGGCATCGGTGGCCGAAAAAGTCATGGTCACCGGCATGTTGGCGAAGACATGTTGCGACAGGTCATCCACCAGCGTGCCGGTGAAGTCGGCGCGGCTGCCTTTGAGGGGCAGGGCCAGATCAAGGATCACCGGGGGCTGCGCTTCGGGATCGGGGATCAGGCCATAAAGGCGGCTGACGGCGGGCAGATCAAGCGCGATGGCGACCTGGCCTTTGGTGACACCGTAATCATCCTTGGCGACAAATTGCTGTTTGAAGCGGCCATCGGCCTGACGGGTGATGTCGCCCTTGGCTTCGATCGAGGGCGAGGTGTCAGGGGTGGCGATGACCTGCCATTTGCGCCCACCGGAGCCGTCGATGGCGATGACGCCCGATTGCATCACGGTGAATTCCTGGCGGTTATCAGAGGCGGCGGGCACCGTGGTGCGGGCCGAGACGGTTTCTGACAGGATCAAGGCCCCCGCATCGCCGTAGAAATTCAGTTGCACCTTGCTGCCTTGCGGCAGGCTGAGGGTGTCGGATTTCTGATCGGTCAGATAAAGCGCGGGTTTGCCGGTATAGGCGGGGGGCTGTGCCCAGCCCTCCCACGTTGGGCCAGCCATGGCGGCGATGGCCCCACCCGGCACAAGCCCCGAGATCGAGGCCACGCGCCAGACCGAGCCGAACAGCACCGCCATCACGGCGGCGGTCAAGGCGATATAGCGCAGGCCGAACGGGTCGCGGCTGGCAAGGCGCAGGTTTGGTTCAACCGCTTTGGCCAATGCGGCGCGGGCGGCCATGCGGCTGCGGTGCGCAGCCCAGACCGCGCGCGAGGCCGGATCATTGGCGCCGATGGCCATGGTGTCGCGCAGGGCGGCGATGGGTTGGCCCGGAAGGTTGGCATCAAGGCGCACCAGCGCTTCGGTGCGGCTGGGTTTGCGAAAGCTGCGAAAGCCGTGGATCAGGGCGGCAATCAGGCCAATCACCGCGGCCACGATGCCAAACCATGCCGCCTCGATCGGCAGGATATCTTGCAGGCCAAAAGCGGCTGCTGCCAGCACCAAGAGGGCAACGGTCCATACGGGCCAGAAGGCACGCGTCAACCGTTCGGCCCAAAGGCCGGCCCAGGTCAGGCGCAACGGCCGCTCGATCCGTTTCAGCGCGTCTGATGCTTTGCCTTGTTCCATATCCTCTACAGTTTCACAGCCATTCCGGGATGGTATCGCGCGCCAGCATTTCGTCAATCGACGGTCGCGCCCTGATGACGGCGAAGTGATCGTTTTTCACCAGAACTTCGGGGATCAGTGGCCGGGAATTGTATTCCGAGGCCATCACCGCGCCGTAAGCCCCCGCAGAGCGAAAGGCGACAAGGTCGCCCTCGGCCATTGGCGGCAAGGGACGGGCCTTGGCAAAGGTATCGCCGGTTTCGCAGACGGGGCCGACCACATCATAGGGTTGCGGCTCGGTGGCGGGAGCAGGTTCGATCAGCGGCACGATGTCATGATGCGCGCCATACATTGAGGGGCGGATCAGATCGTTCATCGCGGCGTCAAGGATCAGGAAATCGCGGTCCTCGCCGTTTTTCACATAGATGACCTTGGAAACCATCACCCCGGCATTGCCCGAAATCAGCCGCCCCGGTTCGATCTCGATTTCACAGCCCAGATGGCCAACGGTGCGTTTGATCAGCGCGCCGTAATCCATCGGCAAGGGGGGCGCGGAGTTTGAGCGTTCATAGGGGATGCCCAAGCCACCGCCGAGATCAAGCCTGCGGATGTTGTGGCCCTCGGAGCGCAGGCGCGTGGTCAGATCGGCCACCTTGAGATAGGCCTGCTCGAAAGGCTCAAGCTCGGTCAATTGGCTGCCGATATGCACATC
>CBDUEF010000455.1:0-2459 GCA_965366095.1 uncultured Cypionkella sp.
TTCCGCGACGCCCTGCGCGCCCTTGTCGGCACTTGTTCGGTGATCACCACCGGATCGGGCGAGCAGGCGACCGGGCTGGTGGTGACATCGGCCATCTCGCTTTCTGCCGAACCGCCGCTTTTGTTGGCCTGTGTCAACCGATCGTCCTCAAGCTGGCAAGCCCTCAAAGACACCGGCATTTTCGGCTGGTCCAGCCTTGGCGCGGCCCATCAAGCGGTTGCGGAACGTTTCTCGGGCTTTGGTGGGGTGAAAGGCCCCGCCCGCTATGACGGGGCCGAGTGGGAAACCGCCATCACCGGGGCGCGTCTTTTGGTCGGCGCACCTTCGGCTTTTGATTGCACGGTCGATGAGATGATCGACCGCGCCACCCATTCCATCCTGATTGGCCGTGTGCGCGCTATCCGCAGCACACCAGACGCGGGCGCGCTGGTTTATTGGCACGGCGGCTATCGCAGCCTGTAGCAGCGCCAGGTCTAATCATTGTCGCTGCTCGCAGCTCCCGCGCCTTGGCGCGAGCTGGCCGAGGCCGGCACCGTGATCCGCATCGCATAGCTGTTCAGGGCGGCCAAGGTCTCTGCCCCAACGCCAGGCACGTCCACAGACTGCGGCTGTTGCTGCAAACCGACGCTGATCCGCAATTGCGAAACCCCCAGCTTGGCCAACTGTTGCAGCCCCACAACCTGTGGCCCAATCGTCAGGCTGCCGCCGTCCCAGTCCAAAACAATCCCCAACCCCAGCGCTTTTGCCGCCCGCGCCAGAAACGGCACCACCAGCACCGGCACCGCAACGGGCCCGGTTACCGTCTCGATGCCGCTCAGCCCCGCATGATCATCCAGCGCCGCCCCCAAGGCAATCGGGCACAAGGCCCGCCCCTGATCACCGCGCCACAGGCCCGCCTCAAGCGCCGTCACCGGAGCATCGGTCAGTTGCAGCCGCGCCAGAACCATGGCCGCGCCGTCAATGCCGTGCCCTGCCAGCCAGCCCGCCGCATAGCCCGCCTCTTCTGCCAACCCCCAGCCAAACCCCGCCCCCCGCGCAGCCTTCAGGCACAGCCCCTCAATCTCATTGATCGAAAGCCGCGTCACCCCAACAGGTCGCGCCGGGTAAACAGTGGCCGAAGCCGTCGGATCATTGGGTTCAAACATGATCTACCCCCATCACATCGGGGTAAGGTTCGCCCTGAAACAGACTGATCCGCACCCATTTATCCGATCTCGGATCAAAGCGGCTCGCCCCGAAAAACGCCAGCTTGCAGCGCATAAGATCAATCGGCAGCACATCGTCCGCGATCAGATTGCCCCGCACCTCGGAAAACCCATGCCGCGCCGCAATCTGCGCCCGCCGCACCATAAACCGATGCTCGGGCAAGCGCAGCAAAAACCCCGCAACCGACCCCTCTTGCCCCGCCAACGCGCGCCACAACTCACTCGCAAGCCGCGCGATGCACAAAGGCTGCTCCAACTCCGCCCCGTCCTCGTCAAAGCGGTTGCCCAAACGCGGCTCCAGCTTTTCCTCTGATACATACCAAAACCGCGCCGCGTTCTTGGGATCGGCGAAATCAATCTCCAGCGCCCAACCATAATGCTGCTGCATCACCTCGCGCAAAGCGGCAACAGCCATAGCGCCATCAATGCGCTGCCCGCTGACCTCATCCGCCGTCATGCAACCGCCAAGCCCATCAACCAGATCGCCATGCGGCTCCAGCATCAGCGCCAAGAGCGCCTCTTGCCCCTCCAGCGTCAACGCGCCCGCGCCCCAGCGCCACAGATCATCCCAAGGCTGCGCCCCCGCCCCCGGCCACTCCGCCAGATGCGCCTCAATCTTCGCCAGATCCCCTCGCAAATCCAACAACTTCGCCACCTGCAACGGATGCTCGGAATGCCAAAGCCGCGCATTCTCCTGCGCCTCCGCTAAAGCCACATGCAACCCGGCCACCGCCCCTTCACTTGCGCCCTCAAGCCCGCGCACCCGCGCCAAAGCCTCTTCCCGCGCCATCATCCAATTGTTCAAAAGCATCGGATGGCGCACCAGAAACGGTGCCATCCCCAGCCCGGTCGAATTGCCCACACCCAAAGACCGCTTGATCGCCCCGTCCAGCCGCACCGCCCGCGCGCCACCGCGCACCTGCGCCAGATGCTCGACCATATCGACACAAAACGCCCGCGTCAGCCAAACCGACAGCATCTCGGCCTGAAACGGTGCGGCCATTTCCGCGCGTGCCGCAATCTGCGCCCGGTCCGCCGCACCAAACTTGCCCGCGCCATACACCGCCGTGGTGCGCATCAGATAGCCCACCGCCGCCACCTCGGCCAGATCAGGCTGCCGCCCCTCGGCCAGCCGCTCGACCACATGCTTGAACAACCGCACCGAGCGGTTCGCGCGGCTGAGCGACAACTCGCGCCCCGACACCCGCCCCGCCTCTTGCAGCGGCACATTGGCCTGAAGGCGGTCCAGATCGC
>CBDUEF010000456.1:0-2451 GCA_965366095.1 uncultured Cypionkella sp.
CTGAGCACTGAGCACTGAGCACTGAGCACTGAGCACTGAGCACTGAGCACTGAGCACTGAGCCATGTGAACCTTTCCCCGAAGCGGTGAGCGGAGGCGGCACCGGCCATCAAACGATGCCATTCATCCTTTGGTTTGCAAAGCATAGTATGCACTTGACCTATCAGATCATGGCACTAAGCTGAAGGCCATATTGGCGAAAAGCCACATGGCAAATAGGCCCTGAATGCGGAAAATCAGTTTCGCTTCGGGGCCCTTTTATTTTGGGTGCAGCTTGGGCTCGAAGCGACAGATCAAACTAGGGGTTCTTTATTCGCGCTCCGGCGATTACGCGATGCTGTCCAACGCCAGCCGTGCGGGCGTGGTCTCTGCCATTGCGGCGGTGAATGCCGATCCTTCACTCGATCTGCGCTTTGATCCGATTGAACGGGACCCAAAGGGGAATATCGATGCTTATGGCCCGATGTGCCATGATCTTTTGATAAGTGGTGCGCGGCATGTCGTAGGTTGTGTTACGTCATGGAGCCGAAAAGAGGTCATTCCAGTGCTGGAACGCCAGGGCGGCACGCTTTGGTATCCGCTGCCATATGAAGGTTTCGAGGCCTCGGATCATGTGGTCTATACCCATGCCTGCCCGAACCAGCACCTTTTGCCGCTGATGGATTGGGTGCTGCCCGCACATGGGGGGAAGGCGTTTCTGACTGGATCGAATTACATTTGGGGTTGGGAGATGAACCGACTGGCACGTGACTGTATTCACGCGGCGCGCGGCGAGGTTTTGGGCGAACGCTACCTCCCCTTGGGGACGCAGGACGTGGGGCAGACCGTGCAGGCTATTCGGTACAGCCGTCCGGATTTCATCCTGAACAATCTGGTTGGCACTTCTTCCTACAGCTTTCTGCGCGCGATGCAAGAATTGGCCCAGCAAGATCGGGCCTTTGCACCGGAACGCTGCCCGATCCTGTCGTGTAATCTGACCGAGGCCGAGTTACCAGCGCTGGGGTCAGCGGCCGAAGGCTTGGTGTCCGCAGGGCCGTATTTCCGACCCGCAGCGGGCGGGGAGTTTGCCTCTTCGATCGAGGCTGCGGCATATACTGCGGTGCGCGAATTGGCGCGGCTATTGCATGGGCGGCCAGAGGCCGAGACGGCAACACTGACGACCCTGCTCGCTGGGGATGCCGCACAGGGCATGATTGACCCGCGCACACACCATTCTGCCTTGCCGGTGCAGATTGCTCAGGTGCGCAATGGCGTGTTCTGCGCCCTGCGGTCTTTGCCCATCGTTGCGGGCGATCCCTATCTGACCCAAGCCCGTCCTGTTGCACCACCACGGCTGCGGGTGGTATCATGAAGCATCCGGTCCGCATCCAGAACCTTGGCGGTGCGATGGCTGTCATCCTGCATCGACCGCACCCCACGGTGCAGGCGCTCGAGCGCCAGTTGCGCGCTATTGGTTTGCAAGTGGCTGCTGTTTGGCCCGAACTTGGACCTAACGCTCTGGGGGCCGATTTCGTGTTCTTTGACGCGGATATGGGCTATGACGAGCAATTCCCGTGGCAGCCGGGGGCCAGCCCGATGCCGATGATCGCGCTGATTGGGTCCGAGGCTCCGGGGCGCATCGAATGGTCACTTCGCGCAGGAGCCCATGCCCAACTGCTGAAACCGGTCGGAGATAACGGGGTCTATGCCACCTTGCTGATTGCACGCCAAGCCTTTGATGCGCAGCGCGCGCAGGCGTTGGAAATAGCCGATCTGCGACGGCGCTTGGATGAGCGGCGCACGGTGGTGCGCGCGATCGCCCTGCTGATGGCGAACGGCGCCCGCGATGATGACGCAGCCTATGGGCAGTTGCGCCAGATGGCGATGGCGTGGCGTGTCAGCTTTGAAGCGGCCGCCACCCGCATTGTGGCGCGAATGACATCAGAGATGGATCAAGATGACCGACGCGACCGTGGATAGCCCGATGCTTCCGGCAAGCGCGTTGCGGCGTCTGCTGCGCCGTAAATTGGCGCTGGTCGGGATCGTGCTTATTGCGCTGGTCGTGGCGGCGGCGGTCTTTGCGCCGCTGCTTGCCCCCTTCGCGCCAGACGATCAGATGTTTGACGGGCTGACGCTTGAAGGCGCGCCCCTGCCGCCAGACGGACGGTTTCTTTTCGGCACTGACCTCTTGGGCCGCGATCTGTTCAGCCGCATCCTTTACGGCGCACGAACCTCGCTGATCATTGGGGTGGTCGCCAATGGCTTGGCACTGGTGATCGGAACGCTAGTGGGGATCACCGCGGGCTATTTTCGCGGCTGGATTGGTGCGGTTCTGATGCGATTTACCGATTTGATGATGGCGTTTCCGGCGCTGTTGCTGGCGATCTGTCTGGCCGCGATATTCCAGCCCTCGCTCTGGATCGTGGCTTTGGTGATTGCACTGGTGAACTGGGTGCAGACGGCGCGGGTGATC
>CBDUEF010000457.1:0-2438 GCA_965366095.1 uncultured Cypionkella sp.
CAATCTCGATCTGAATGCCCGCGCAGCCCTTCAATGCCACCGCAATCGCCTGCATCACCTTGCCCGAAGCGGCATCCACCTCGGCAGAGCCGGGGGTAAAGCTGATCTTTTGCTTGATCAGCGCCGTATCCACCGCCTCGATACAATCTTGCGGCGTTGGCAAGGCGGCCAGCGGGTCAAGTTGCTTGTCATAGGTCACGGCCACCTTGAAGGTTTTGCCCTGCCCCAGCTTATCCGATAGAATCTGCGAAATCCGCGCCCGCGCCTGTTGCGATCCGGTCACGCCCTTGATCTCGACCACATCGGCACGCACCAGCAGGCTGCCACTGTCCAGCTCGGCCAAGGCCTGCAAGCCCGCCAGCACCCGCACCGGCCAGCCATCAGGCAATTCCGGATCGGGGCGCGTTGCAATATACACTTTCGTCGAACCGAACTCGGCCCGCGCATAGCTGTCCACCGCGGCGCGCTGGCGCTCATCGGCCAAACGCCCGCGCAATTCGATCCGCCCGGTTTCCGCCGCCAAAGTTGCCGTAAACTCTGCCGGCCCCTGATTCGCCCCGCTGGCCGCCTTGGGCAAGGTTGCATTCAGCGAAAACACCGCCGGCAAAGCGGTTTGCAGCTCACCCACCACCCGATCAAAGCTGGCCTGCGGCACCGAGGAATCGGCCAAAAGCGTGATATCTGCATCCGAAAAGGTGATGGTCGCCGCGCCCAGAGCCTTCACCGCCGCAATGCCAGCCTCGGCAGCGACAGCCCAGGACGGCGAAGGCACCCCCAGGCCAATCGTGCAATTGATCGCCCGTGCATCCATTCCGGCCGCGATTCCCGCCGCCACAATCCGCGCCTTGGCCTTGTCGGTATCGGCCGAGCAGGCATCAAACCGCGGCCCCTCGGCGTCCATCACAAAGCGCAGGGTAAAGGGCGTCAGCACCGGCCGCGGCGCCGAGACATCAATCGTCACCGCCAGACCCTGCGGTTTGGTGCTTTGCAACTGCGATTCGAACAGCCGCTTTTCATTTTCAGACGAGGCAATCGCCGTGATCGCCACCTTGTCCGCCGCCACCGAAATCTTGGAGCGCGGCAACAGCTTCAGCGCCGCAACCCCATAGGAAAAGGCGGCATCCCAGCCTTCGGGTGCCGGATAGGCCGAGATTTCCAGCATATCGGCCAAGGGAATATCGGGGCTAAGCGCTTGGGCATCACTGGCCAACCCGTCGCGCGCATCGCCTTCAGGCAACAGGCCGATCAGCTGAATCCCATCATCATTGCGCAACATCTCAACCGAAAAGCGCGGGGCCTGGATCATCTTGGCGGGCGTCACATCCAGATTGTCGCGGATACGCGACGATTCCACCTGCGTTCCCGCCAGATTGACCGCCCGATACCGCGCCGCCTCATTCGGGGCGGTGCCCTTCAAATGCACCTGCAAACCGTCCGCCTCAACAGTTGCCCAAGTGATTCCCTCCATCAACAACCGCGATTTGACCGATGCGGTCGAGCGATTCTCGATCACCAATGCCGCCAGAAACGCGATCATCGCGGCAAACAGTGCCGCCACCACAAAGGCGAAAATGGCCAGTTGGGTCTGGGTCAGTTGGATTTTGCGCAGAAATGTCACGAGGTCAGAACACCCAAACGGTCACAAGAAGAGACAAAAGGCCGCCAAAGCGCCCAAAGCTGCATAAGACGCATGGCAGGCCCTTGCAATCAAAGCAAGACTGCGGCGGCGAGAAACAGCGCAGCAATCAGCCCGGCATCGCGGTTTGACCGAAACACCGCAAGACAGGACGCCGGGTCTTCCACCCTTAGCCGCCGCATCTGCCAGACCATATGCCACCCCAAGGCCCAAACCCCGCCCAGCGCCACCAGCGTCGACAAAATCCCCGAGGGCGGCAGCGGCAGCGCCACCACGGCGGCCCCCATCAACACCATCGTCGCCCCGATAAACCACCAAAGCCAGCGCCGCGTGTCCGCCCCAAACAACCGCGCCGTCGATTTCACCCCGATCAGCGCGTCATCATCCACATCCTGACAGGCATAGATCGTGTCGTAATACAGCGTCCAGGTGATGCCCGCGGCGTAAAGCAACAGCGCCGACAGGCTCAAATGCCCGGCATGGGCGGCATAAAGCAGCAAAGCCCCCCAATTGAACGCCAACCCCAAAAACACCTGCGGCCACCATGTAAAGCGTTTGGCAAAAGGGTAAATCACCACCAACCCCAGCGAAGCCACACCCAAGCCGATTGCCAGCCCGTTATAGCTGAACAAGATTACCGCCCCCAGCGCCGCCTGAACCCCCATCCAGATCACCGCGCCGCGCACCGAAACCTGCCCCGAGGGCAAAGGCCGCGACCTTGTGCGCGCCACGCTGCCATCAATATGGCGGTCGGTGATGTCATTCCAGGTGCAACCCGCCCCGCCCATCACCAAAGCCCCGC
>CBDUEF010000458.1:0-2435 GCA_965366095.1 uncultured Cypionkella sp.
CCAATCGCCAGCTTGTGCTGGCCAAGCGCCCCAAGGGCGAGCCGGATGCCGACACTCTGGCCCTTGTCGAAACCGCCATCCCGCAGGCAGGTCCAGGCCAGATGCTGTTGCGCACCAAATTCCTGTCGCTTGACCCCTATATGCGGGGCCGGATGAATGATGCGAAATCCTATGCCGCGCCGGTTGCGATCGGCGAGGTGATGGGGGCCGGCACGGTGGCACAGGTTGTCACCTCGCATATCAAAGGCTTTGCGGTGGGCGATTGGGTGCTCAGCTACAGCGGATGGCGGGATTACGCACTGTCAGACGGCAAGGGCGTGACCAACCTTGGGGCGCAGCCTGCCCATCCGTCCTGGGCATTGGGTATTCTGGGGATGCCCGGCTTTACGGCTTGGGCAGGTCTTACGCAAATCGGCGCGCCAAAGGCGGGCGAGACGATTGTTGTTGCCGCCGCAACCGGCCCGGTGGGCGCAACCGTCGGCCAGATCGGCAAGCTGATGGGGTGCCGTGTGGTGGGCATCGCGGGCGGGCCTGAGAAATGCACCTATGCGGTGGCCGAGTTGGGCTTTGACGCCTGCATCGACCACAAGGCCCCCGATTTCGCCGACAAACTGGCCAAGGCCAGCCCCAAAGGCATCGATGTTTATTTTGAAAACGTCGGCGGCAAGGTGCTGGATGCGGTCATTCCGCTCTTGAACCCCAACGCGCGGATGCCGGTTTGCGGGCTGATCTCGCAGTATAACGCGACCGAACTGCCCGCCGGACCAGACCGGATGAACTGGCTGATGGGCCAGATTCTAGCCAAGAAGATCAAGGTTCAGGGCTTTATCATCTTTGATACTTTCGGCCATCTCTACCCGGAATTTGCCCGCGAAATGGCGGCCTGGATCGAAGCCGGCAAGATCAAATACCGCGAAGAGATCATCGACGGTTTGGAAAACGCGCCTGCAGCCTTCATCGGTCTGCTCCGAGGCGAAAACTTTGGCAAGCGGGTGATCCGCGTGGGCCACCATTGAAGGGCCAAAACATGAGAATCCTTATGGTTCTGACATCGCACGACAAACTGGGCAATACGGGCAAGAAAACCGGCTTCTGGCTGGAGGAATTCGGAGCCCCCTAATACGTCTTCAAAGACGCGGTCGCCGAGATCACCCTTGCCTCACCCAAGGGTGGTCAGCCGCCTATTGATCCCTCCAGCGATGACGCGGGCGCGCAGACTGATGACACCCGCCGCTTCAAGGTCGATACTCAGGCGCAAAAGCACCTCGCCAGCACGCTAACACTGGCCGATGTGACCGAGGCAGGCTTTGACGCCATCTTTTACCCCGGTGGCCATGGCCCGCTCTGGGATCTGGCCGAAAATGCCGACAGCAAGCGCCGGATCGAAGCATTCGCCGCCGCAGATCTCCCAAGGTAGCCTTCGAGACGGTTTCGGAGCATCCTATGCTGCGGTTGACTGGCCACGTCAGCACGGCCAACCGGGGTCGCTTAATTCAGGCCCGCGCCAAGCTTTGCCAGCCGCTGCCCGACACAGCACAGGGCCTTATTCTGGAGGTGCAGGGCAATGCCCATTCCTATTATGTTCACCTTAGGACCAAATTGACTGATCTGTCTCGGCAATTGTATCAGGCCAAATTTGAGACCTCTGAAGCATGGCAAGTGGTGCGCTTTCGTTCGAGTCATTTAGGCCATCCGGTGGGCTTTTGCGCCCCACATTCAAGATTTCAGACCTGCGCAGTGTCGCCGCCGTTGCTTTTGGGCGAGACGACGACGCGGACCTGTCCGTCTGCGCCTTTCGGGTCTAATGATCTGAGGTCAACTCTCCCCAAATTGGCTACAAAAGACGGGTTGGACCGACGATTGCGTTCACTATTGGCTTACCAGCTGTGCCAACCAGGTTTTGTCCAACAACAGCTTTGTCCCACCAGGAGGAATTCCATAACCCGAGGTCGGGCTTTCATTGAATGGTGACTTTTAACTAGAGTCATGACGGCGCCGACAAGCGCGACGCAGAGTTGAGACGGTCTTGAAGGGCGTCACCGACGCAGGGGAAATGAAGGAAGCCATCGCCACCTGTGTGGCGCGCGAACAGCTCTCATGAACGATGATCTTTGGTCTGCCCTATCCGGGCGTCGGGCGACTCCCCCCTGATTCCACTTAGCCACCGGCCCGAAAATAGGGCGTGTCAAATGACCCGAACTTGTCAGAACAGGAGTCAATCGCCCCAAATGGCTTCGAGCTGGCATAGGAACGAACGATGCGGCCTGTTGCGTTGATCGGGTCGACGGCGCGACGGTCGATGATCTTGTTGAGGATGGCCCCTTCAGTGCCGTAGGAATCTAGCCCGGTGCAATGATTTCCTTGACGGTTCCGACGAGCCATGCTGGTTGCAAACACCGCATTTTCCCCGCCTGTCATTCAACTTTGCACGCGCA
>CBDUEF010000459.1:0-2428 GCA_965366095.1 uncultured Cypionkella sp.
ACTTAGGAGAGACAGATGAAGAACACTATCGCAGCAATCGCTACCCCGATGATCGCAGCCCTTGTGCTGGCGATCCCCGCCAATGCCGGCGGCCTTGCGCAGCCGGCCCCCGAGCCGCAAGTGGTGGCAGAAGCGGCTCCGATGTACAGCCCCTCTGCCGATTGGAGCGGCGGCTATATCGGTGCGCAACTTGGCTATGGAGATGTGACCAGCACCGGCGGCACTCTTGATGGCAACGGGTCCATTGGCGGCATCCATGCTGGCTATCGGATGGATTATGGCAAGTTCGTTGGCGGCGCCGAAATTTCCTACGATGCCGCAAATATTGATATCGGCACCACCGGCGACAAGCTGGACAATGTGGCGCGTCTGAAGCTGATCGCCGGTGCGGATCTGGGCAAAACGCTGGTCTATGCAAGCGTGGGTGCGGCGCGCGCCAAGGCCACGATTGGTGGCGTCGGGCTGTCGGACAACGGTTTTGAATTCGGTGTCGGCGCCGATTATGCGCTGAGTGATCGCTGGACCGTCGGCGGCGAGGTGATGGCGCATCGATTCAACAATTTCGCCGGTTCAGGCGTTGATCTGGATGCCACCACCATTCAGGCCAAGGTTGCCTATCGGTTCTGAAACGCCAAGGGGCGGGCCCTTGGTCCGCCCTTTTTCGTCTCAGAGTGGATGTCTAATTGCACTGCGGCGCGGGAACACTGGGGATCAGAAAACTGCGGTCATCGCCGGTGGTGCCCGATACGCTATGTGTGCCACTGGCTCCTTCGAATTCAAGCCCGTCGCGGCCCACTTGCAGCAAAATCTTGTGCCCCTTCTGTGCGCTGAGGGTGAAGGCGCCCTGATCGCCCTCCAATGCACAGCCAAGATCATCGCCCACATAGCGACAATAGGCCGCCCCGTGATAGTAATAGCTGTCCCCGCGAAACGTGGCGAAGATGTTCAGGACCGGCGTTGTTCCGCCCGGGCTTAGGGGCGAGATCGACACGGTGATCGAGGTCACCAATTGATCGGGATGTTTGGCAAGGTGCGCGTTGTCATAGCTGCGGATAAAGCAAGCAGAGTTTTGCTTGCCGGAAAAATGCGTTTCATAGACATTTCGGGCCTGTGTGAGGGCCGGTAGTGCTGCAAAGATCAAGGCGAGGGGAATCAAAGGGCGCATTTGGGTCTCCAGATCAGTTAGAACAGTCGTGGCAAAAGAACATGTGACCGGCAAGTGACAAATTCGGACATGCCCCTGCCATGCTTGCCTGCACTTTGCGGCTTGGATTTGCACCGCCTTGGCGCTACTGTGCTTGCATGAGAACCCTGCAAAGCGCCTTTTTGATTTGCTGTATCACCCGCTGACCTTGTCGCGCGGGCGGTCTCTTATTCCCTAATCCGGATCAAGCTGATAGACCCGCGCGGGCAGGCGCCAAGGCGATATCGCGACAGGATTATGGAACCGGATATGACGATCAAACTGCACAACACCAAGACCCGCGTGAAAGAGGTTTTCACGCCGATTGATGCCCAAAACGTGCGGATGTATGTCTGCGGGCCGACGGTGTATGACCGCGCCCATCTGGGCAATGGCCGCCCGGTGGTGGTGTTTGACGTGCTCTATCGTTTGCTGCGCCATGTTTATGGTGCCGATCACGTCACCTATGTGCGCAATTTTACCGATGTGGATGACAAGATCAACGCCACCGCTTTGGCGCGGCAACAGGCCGGTGCAAGTGGGTCGTTGGAGGATATGATCCGGGAGCGGACCGAGGAAACCATCGGCTGGTATCATGCTGATATGGACGCTTTGGGGGCGCTGCGGCCGACCCATGAGCCGAGGGCAACCGAATATATCGGGCCGATGGTGGCGATGATTTCCGATCTGATCGCCAAGGACCACGCCTACGCGGTTGAGGGCCATGTGCTGTTTCGGGTGCGCTCTTATGCCGAATATGGCGCGCTGTCGGGCCGCTCGGTTGACGATATGATCGCGGGGGCAAGGGTGGAGGTGGCACCCTTCAAGGAAGACCCGATGGATTTCGTGTTGTGGAAGCCATCCTCGGGCGATGAGCCGGGGTGGCGTTCGCCTTGGGGTAGGGGGCGTCCGGGCTGGCATATCGAATGCTCGGCGATGAGCCATGAATTGCTGGGGGCGTCGTTTGATATCCACGGCGGCGGGCTTGATCTGCAATTTCCGCATCATGAGAACGAAATCGCCCAAAGCCGCTGCGCCCACCCGGAGGCGGGGTTTGCCAATGTCTGGATGCATAATGAGATGTTGCAGGTTGATGGCAAGAAGATGTCCAAGAGCCTTGGCAACTTTTTCACCGTGCGCGATTTGTTGGATCAGGGCGTGCCGGGGGAAGTGATACGGTTTGTTTTCTTGGGCACGCATTATAGCAAGCCGATGGATTGGACGCAGGAGAAGGCGGAGCAGGCG
>CBDUEF010000460.1:0-2424 GCA_965366095.1 uncultured Cypionkella sp.
GGCGCATCAGGATTCCGCGCCTTGTGGGAGGCGACAAAGGCGGCCATCGCCTCGGTGCGACGGGCCAGATCATCCATATCATAGACACCTTCAGCGGTGCGCCGAAAGAACCGCGCCGCCCCCATTTCCGACACATCACCGCGCGGCGAGACCACGCCCGCCTTGGGGCAAAGCTGCTGTGCCAGATCAAAGAACTGATGTTCGTCGCCGCCAGTGCCGTGAAAGGCAAAGATCAGCGGCGCGCCGGCCTGCGGCGCTTTCGTCAGCGCGTGGTAGGTTTTGGTCGACATGACGGTCTCCTTACGGGGCAAGCGGGGGCAACAAGCGTTCAATCTCGGCGCGATGCTGCTCATAGCGGGTGGGCAGCATCAAAGCCTGACCCAGATGGGCAGTGTCTTCGTCGCGGTCAAAGCCCGGCTCGTTGGTCGCCACCTCGAACAAAATACCACCGGGCGTGCGGAAATAGATCGCCCAGAAATAGTCACGGTCGATCACAGGCGTCACCTGATAGCCGGTGTCGAGCAGGGCCTTGCGAACCTCCAACTGTTTGGCGCGGTTTTCCACTGCAAAGGCGATGTGGTGGACCGATCCCGAACCTTGACTGGCGGATTTAGCACCCGGCATTTGTTCTAGGTCGATGGTATCCGCCGCATTTCCGCCCTCAATCCGGTAGCGGGTGACATTGCCTGCGGTCTTATCCTTTTGATAGCCCATGTAGGTCAGCAATTCGCCGGTGGCCGCCACATCGCGCAGCGTGAAACGCGCACCATGAAAACCCAAAATCCCAAAATCTTGCGGAACATCGCTGCCGGTCCAGGGCCTGCGGCCCCGATCCGCGCTTTCCACCAAGGCAAAGCCATCGCCATCGGGTCCGTCGAATTGCAGCCGGTTCTCGCCCAGAAAGCTGCCGTCGCGCAGGCCCGTCACGCCGTAATTGCCAAGCCGCTCTTTCCAGAACGGCAACGCGCCTTTGGGCACAGCGAATTCGGTCACGCCAACCTCGCCCGCACCGCGGCGGCCTTTGGGCATCTTGCCGAAGGGGAAATAGGTCATCACAGAACCCGGCGTGCCGACCTCGTCGCCATAATAGAGGTGATAGACATCGGGCGAGTCAAAGTTGACGGTCTTTTTGACCCGGCGGAGGCCAAGCGTTTGGGTGAAGAACAGGTTGTTTTCTGCAGCATTGCCCGCCATCGAGGTGACGTGGTGCAGTCCTTTGATATCTTTGATCATCGTTTTGCCTCTCAAATCATCCATCATGTGTTGCGATCAAGATAGGGCAATGTATCGTTGATCAGAATGGCTATAATCTTGCATTGACCATTGTTGATAGTGCAACAATCGAAAAAGCAAGGCATCAAGACGTTCGGGCGTCGCTGAACGCGGTCGATCAAGATACTGGCAGCCCCGGTTGCACGGGGCATCGCTAGGCTGGACATCAATTCTCTTGCATCACATGTGGGGCGAGGACCATATATTGACCAAACAGAATGGCCGGACGAGTCAATCCAAATCGGTGGCGATGCCGGATCAGATCACAGTGACAATTGGCGCAACCCCTGAAGCGCAAAGGAAAAGCCCATGAGCATGGAATGTGACCCAGTGACCGGAGCCTGCCTTCTGCCAGGCACAGAGATGCCCCGCCCTGATACTGCGGCCAGCGATCGGGCGCAGGTCTCCTATATTGGCGATCCGATGTGTTCGTGGTGCTGGGGCATGTCACCGGTCATTGAGGCTTTGGCCTTGCATTGTGCCGAAAAGGGGCTGGGGTTTCGCCTGGTGATGGGCGGTTTGCGGGCGGGTTGCGGCGATGCCTGGAATGCGGGGTTTCGCGGTTTTCTCAGGCAGGAATGGACGCATATTGCGGCGCAAACCGGCCAACCCTTTGGCTTTCGCCTGCTGGAGCGCTCTGCCTTTTCCTATGACACCGAACCGGCGTGCCGCGCCGTGGTGACAGCGCGCGCGCAATTCGGCCAAGCGCAGGACGCCATCTGCCGAGAGCTGACCTTCTTCGCGGCGATTCAACGGAAATTCTATGTCAAGGGCGAAGACCCGAAGGAGCCCAGCTTTTACCGCGATATCTGCATGGCCACGGGCATTAAGCCGGGGCAATTTGAAACCGCCTTTGCCAGCGCCGAAGCGGTCGCTGCCACACAGCGCGAGTTCAGGCTTGCGCGGTAATTGGGGGTGCGGGGCTTCCCGACAGCGATGCTGCAAACCGCAACGGGGTTGCATGAGATTTCTGTTGGCTACGCAACCCTGTCCGCCTTGACCGAACGCATTTCAAAATTCGAGGTGGTCTGACGGGTATTTATGACGTGATCGCCGCCTCTTTGCGATATCGGCTTCAGTCTCTCGTTCCAAAATCACTAAAGGGCACCGCGATTTTTGACTGTTTTTGCGGTCACGGCGCAGCGGGCTCCG
>CBDUEF010000461.1:0-2397 GCA_965366095.1 uncultured Cypionkella sp.
AGTTTGCGGGCAGGGAGGATTCATCCGACAGATATAGGGCGATCGCTCGCGTTGTCCGGATCAACCACTGGGCCACCTCGGCCTCTAACAGGGGCGCGATTTCGGCTCTGACGCGGGCGTGATAGCGATCTATCCAATCTTTTTCAGTTTGGCCAAGCGTTGCAAGATCAAACAGCGTCAGATCAATCGGCGCCAAGGTAAGCGCATCAAAGCGCAAATAGCCGCCTTCGTCTTGCACCACCTCAACCTGATTTTCGATGCGGATGCCCCAGTCGCCCTCGGCGTAATATCCCGGCTCCAAAGTGATGACATGGCCTGCCGCCAGTGGGAAAGGGTTGGCGGCCTTGCCGATGCGGTGGGGGTGTTCGTGGAGCAGCAGGTTGTGGCCAACATCGTGACCCGTGCCATGGTCATAATCGAGCCCCAGCGCCCATAAGGGCAGCCGCGCCAGCGCGTCCAGTTGATGCGGCATGGTGCCGTTGGGAAACCTTGCGTCGTGCAGGGCAATAAAGCCGCGCAAAACGGCGGTTGCAATCCGGCGGCGCTCTGGCGCGACTGGGGCAAAGGCAAAGGTGCGGGTTACATCCGTGGTGCCGCAGAGGTATTGGCCGCCGGAATCGCACAGGAATATCCCCTCCTTGCGCAGCAGGCCGCTGCCCTGTTCCGGCGGATGATAATGGCACAGCGCCGCGTTCTCCCCCACCGCTGCAATCGTGGTGAAACTGGGTTCCAGATAGCTGTTCGAGGTTTTGCGAAACCCCTCAAGAACCTGTGCCGCCTCGGTTTCGCTCAGGGGCCGACCAAGGCGGTCACGCTGCACGACGGTTTGCTCCAGCCACGCCCCGAACCGCGCCAATGCCACCGCATCGGCAAGATGCGCGCGGCGAAAACCGCCCAGCTCGGCCGGTGTTTTGCGCGATTTCTCGATGGTGACAAGCCCGGGTCGTTGCAGGCCCAAGCTGCCTCCAGCGTGGAGCGCTGTGGCAACCGCATCAGGGGTAAAGGCCGGATCAAAGGCCGCAATCTGGCCCGCGCCCAAGGCCGCCAGCCGGTGCAGAAACGCATCACAGGGCAGGGGCTGCACCCCCTCCGGCACCGGCTGGGTCAGCTTGGCTGCGTCGATGAACCAAAGCGCTGGTTGATTGCGCGCAATGATCGCAAAGGACAGCGCCAAAGGGTTCATCGGCACATCCGCGCCGCGAATGTTGAACAGCCAGGCGATATTGTCGGGACGGGTCTCGATCCAGACATCGGCGCCCAGCATTGCCATTTGCTCGTGCAGCCACTGCAGCTTGTCGGCGGCGCTGCGGCCGCTTTCGGCCTCGGGCATCAGGCGGATCGGGGAAAGCGGCGGTGGCGGGCGATCGGACCAAAGGCCTGCCAGCGGATCGTGCAAAGGCGTCAGCACGATGCTGCGGGCCTCTTTGCGCAACAGATCGCATTGCGCGACCGTCCAGCACATCGGATCATAGCCAATCCTTGCGCCCATCGCCCGCAGCCACTGTGCCAGCGGCTTTTGCAGCAAATGCCCGATCTGCCAGGCATTGGTATCCAGCTCTTGCGTGGCCTGAATGCCATAGCGGCCGTCAACCAGAAACACCGCGCTTTCGCGCAGGATCAGCGCATGGGCCAAAGATCCGGTGAACCCCGTCAGCCATTCAATTGCGCGCCCATGCGGGGGCGGGTCTTCGTTTTGAAACGCGTCGGCAGTGGTCAGGATCATCCCGTCAAGGCCCTGTGCCGCGATTTCAGCCCGCAGCGCTGCAAGCCGATCAGCGGTGATAGGTGTTGAAGCCGGCAAGGCCACCCTCCATTGCGAAAAGATATTCCAGAACGCGCGGCGATTGGCGCAGGCCGTTGTGCTCAAATTCATTGGTCTGCCACAGCCGCACATTGCCCAAGCCGCGCGCTGTCGCCCGCGACAGTTCGGCATCGACATACATATCATCGGTGTAAACGGCGGCAAAAACCGGCACGTCATTGCCCGCAAGCCTTGCCAGATCATAAAGCGGGGCCGCGAGAGGCATCTTTGCCAGCGCCTCTGACGCCGCCGCAAATGGGCGCAGCGCGCGGATATCCTTGAACATCCAAGGATAAATCATCTCGCCGGTAAAGAGCAGCGGCCTTGCATCCGCGCCAAATTCTGGATGCTCCGCCAACAACCGCTCGGCTGCCCAACCGGTTGCCGCGCCGTCTTGCGCGTAGATGGATTCGTGGATCGCGGCAAACAGCGGGTTCTGGTCAAACGAGGTCTTGTCGCGCATCGCCCCCAGAAAACCATCCGACAGCGCGCCATCGTCGCAAAACGCCTCATCCAGCAGCCAGTGGATCGCCTCGAACCCATCCGACATCCCCAGATCCATGCCCAGATATTGCAAGCGGCGCACGGTTAGCCTG
>CBDUEF010000462.1:0-2395 GCA_965366095.1 uncultured Cypionkella sp.
CGGCAGGCCCTCGATGTCGCCTACGGTGCCGCCGATTTCGCACAGCATGAAATCGACCTCGTCATCGCCGATGCGCAGGAAGTCTTTGATTTCATTGGTGACGTGCGGGATGACTTGGATGGTTTTGCCCAAGTAATCGCCGCGACGTTCCTTTTCCAGCACGTTGGAATAGATCCGGCCCGACGAGATGCTGTCGGTCTTGCGGGCATGCACGCCGGTGAAGCGTTCGTAGTGACCCAAATCGAGGTCGGTTTCGGCCCCGTCGTCGGTGACGAACACTTCGCCATGTTCAAAGGGCGACATCGTGCCGGGATCGACGTTGAGATAGGGGTCTAGTTTGCGCAGGCGAACCGTATAGCCGCGGGCCTGCAACAGCGCCCCCAAGGCCGCCGAGGCAAGGCCCTTGCCAAGCGAGGACACCACGCCGCCGGTGATGAAAATATAGCGTGCCATGGAAACTCCCGTGCTTGGTTAAGGGCTGGCGATTCGAATCAAAGGAATCGCAGCGTCACGGGGGTTGAGGAATAGCGAAGAAAATGCGGTTCCGCAACCCGACCGCTATATGCTGTCGGTGGGTTTGACGTTGGATCAAAGCCTAGTGGTCAGTTGGCCGGGGCTACCGGTGCTTTGCCGTCGGCGGGTGCGGCGGGAGGCGTGGCCGGATCGACGGCTGCGGGCGGCGTTGCGGGCGCGTCTGTTGCCGAGGGCGGCAAGAGGTCCGAGCCTTTGGGCATGGCCGGGGCCTCGGGTGTGGGGGCCGGAACAGTGCCGCCGATCTGGTCGATCACCGATGAGCGCGACGCATCGCTGGCGGCAAGGACTGTCAGGGTGATCGAGGTTGCGATGAAGCAGGCCGCGAAGATCCAGGTCAGCTTGCCCAGCGCAGTTGCTGCGGCGCGGCCGGAAATTGCCCCGCCACCACCGCCACCCATACCAAGGCCGCCACCTTCCGAGCGCTGCAACAGCACGACGCCGATGAGCAAAAGGGCAAGGATCAGGTGGATGGTGAGGATAACATTTTCCATACGAGGCGCGCTTTCTTGGCTGACGGGCCTATCTAGGCGGATGCGGGCGATGGCGCAAGCCCCAAGGCAAGCCAGATCGGAGGGTTCCTTTGCAAGCTGGCCAAGGCGGGATTATTTGGGCTGGCCCGCCTCATTGGCGCCGGCCCCAAGTTGGCGCGAAATCGAGTTTGCGGCATCGAGCAAGGCCAGCCGTGAGGCATCGACCGAAAACACCGAGGTGCCAGATAAGCGGCGGATAAAGGGCACTGTCAGCGCTGCCACGACCTGGCCCGAAAGATCGCGGATCGGGGCGGAAATATTGCGCACGCCGCCGATGGTGAGCGAATCGTTCTCGCAATATCCGGCGCTGCGCACGGGTTCGAGATCGGCAAGAAAGCCTTGGCGGCGGTCGGCGGTGGTGGGATCGGCAAGGGCCATCAGTTCGGACAGGCGGCGGGCATCCAGCCAGGCCGCCAGCACCCGGCCCGAGGCGGTATCGACCAGCGGGATTTGTGCGCCCAGCCGGACCGAGGTGATATTGTTGTCGGGGCAATCGACCTGAGCGATCACCAGAACCTTACCCGAATGCAAGATTCCAAGGTGGATAGATTGGTTGATCCGGTCGGCCAGACGCTGCATCGCCTCGCCCGCAACGGCCGTGAGGCGACGGATGGGCGGGTGGCGATGGGCCACTTCGAACATCTTGGTGGTCAGGGCATAGCGGTCGCCGTCTTCCTCAAGCTGAACATAGCCGCGTTTTCGCAGCACCATCAGCATGCGGAAAATCTCGGAGGTGGTGCGGTCCAGCCGTTTGGCGATTTCGACCTGACTTTTGCCTTCGGCGCTGGAGGCGAGCAGCTCAAGGATATCCAGCCCTTTGGAAAGGGCAGGCGCGCGGTATTTATCGTCTTCTTCGGGATCGCTCACATCGGCCTCCGGGCTCTTTGCGGTAGGGTAGCGATTTCATATGTGAATGCAAAGCATCGCCTGCGCGTTTTAGATATAAATTTCTCTTTCATGTGTGATATGGATTGGCTAACGTGCCCCAAAGAGGAGGCCATCGTGAGCCAAGCCATCGAATTGCGCGGGATGACCTGGTCGGACCCTCGGGGCTATGATCCGGTGGTTGCTGCGGCCAAGGCCTTTGCCGAAATCGTGCCGGGGGTCAGCATTGTCTGGGACAAGCGCAGTTTGCAGGGGTTTGAATCGACGCCGGTGGACGAGTTGGCGGCCAGCTATGATTTGATGGTGATTGATCATCCGCATGTGGGGGCGGTGGCTGGGCAGGGCTGTTTGCTGCCGTTTGAGGCCCATGCCAGTGGCTTTGATCTGGATCGTTTGCGCGGCGAATCGGTGGGCAAGAGTTTCGAGAGCTATTTCCTGCGCGGCCA